>JAYTQX010000061.1:0-16589 GCA_043746455.1 Pseudomonadota bacterium | reverse complement strand
AGCAATCGCGCGCTCGCCCTTGCGCACGCCGATGCGCTCGTGCAGCACGGCGACAAAGCCGCGGGCAAGCAGGCGCAGGAACTGTTGCGCGCGCAGTTGTCGAAGGATGACGAGGATCCCGACCTGCAAACCAGCTTCGCGCGCTCCTGCGAGCTGGCCGGCGACAGCGTGCGCGCGGGCGAGGCGCACGCCACGGCCGCCTATCTCAACGGCCGCGCCGAGGATGCGTTGAACCAGCTGAAGGATATCTCCAAACGCGGTGACCTCAACTATTACCAGCGCACGCGCGTCGAAGCCTTGATCGCGCAGATGACTCCGCTCGTGCTCGATCTGCGCCGGCACAAGATCAAGCCCGCGGATCAGGGCAAGTTCAGCGCGACCTGTCTGAAGAATCCGTCCGGTTTGCGTTTCAGTGCGCAGGCAACACCGTTGGCCACCCCGGATGGATTCGGAGCGAATGGCTTTCGAGCGAATGGCTACAGGGCCGATCAAAACGCAGGATCGGGCAATGCGGCAACCGGCTGGCCGGGCAGCAATTCCGCCTTGCAGAACCTGTCCGAGGCACCAGCTGTCACCAACGATTGCGGCGCGCCGTCATCGAGCCGTAACAATTAACCGCTGCAATAGCACAAATCTGCAACAAAGCGCCGTCCCCCGGCGCAGGACAGGCTTGAACTCGTGCTGAAAAATATCCTGATCGTCGAAGACGAGCCCGCGATCCGCGACATGGTCGCCTTCGCCCTGCGCAAGGCGGGCATGGAACCCAGCCACGCCGCGGACGCCCGTGCGGCACAGACCATGATCGTCGAGCGCGTGCCCGATCTGATCCTGCTCGACTGGATGCTGCCGGGCATGAGCGGTCTGGATCTTGCGCGCCGCCTGCGCAAGGAAGAACTCACCCGCGACGTACCGATCATCATGCTCACCGCGCGCGGCGAGGAAACCGACCGCGTCGGCGGACTCGAAGCCGGTGTCGACGACTACGTGGTCAAGCCTTTTTCGCCGCGCGAACTGATCGCGCGCATCAATGCGGTCATGCGCCGCACGCACGGCGCCGATACCGATGGCGTGGTTGCCATCGGTGCGCTGAAGATCGACAGCGCCGCCCATCGCGTGCATGCGGGCGAGGTCAGCGTACCGATCGGACCGACTGAATATCGTCTGCTGCATTTTTTCATGACCCATCCGGAACGCGTGTATTCGCGCAGCCAGCTGCTCGACTACGTCTGGGGCGGCAGCGTGTACGTCGAGGAACGCACCGTCGACGTGCATATCCGTCGCCTGCGCAAGACGCTCGAACCGTATCGCTGCGACGAGCTCGTGCAGACCGTGCGCGGCGCCGGCTACCGCTTTTCGACCACGCCTGCCGCTTGAGTTTCCCTTCTCCCCGCGGGAGAAGGGAAAGCATTGCGCACAGGAGTATAATTGTGCGCATCCGCGATCAGGCAACCGTCCACGATGCACCTGGATTTTCTGCAAAGCCACGCCTGGCAGGTTTCGCTCGGGCGCTTCGTCGTCCTGCTTGCGGTAGCGCTCGCCGTCGGCTGGTGGTTCGGTGCGCCCCTCTACGCAGCGTTGATCGCCCTGTCCGGCTATTCGGTGTGGTCGCTGGTCAGCCTGTACCAGATGCAGTCGTGGCTGCGCTCGCGCCAGCGTCGCCCGCCGCCGGAGGATCGTGGCGTGTGGTCGGATATTTCAGCGCATATGTATACTAAATTGCATGCCGAGCGCTCGCGCAAGCGGCGTCTGGTCAACCTGCTGCGCGCGTTCCGCGAAGGCGCCGCCGCCCTGCCCGACGGTGTCGTGGTGCTCACGCGCGGACGCAGCGTGGTCTGGTTCAACGAAGCCGCCGCGCGCCTGCTCGGTCTCGCCGCGCCGCGCGACCGCGGCGCGCATATCGATGGATTTCTGCCGCTGCCGGTGCGCTCCTGGCTGACCGAAGATCCGGCCCAGGAACCGTTGCGTGAGGTTGCATCGAGTCTCGATGAGGCGATCCGCCTGTCGTTCCGCCTGATTCCGTATTCGCGCGATCACCTGCTGCTGGTCGTGCGCGACGTCACCCCGCTGGCGCGACTGGAACAGGTGCGTCGCGATTTCGTCGCCAACGTGTCACACGAATTGCGTACACCGTTGACCGTGCTGCACGGATATCTGGAAATGCTCGAACCCGAAGTCATGCCGCAACTGGCGCCAGTCCTCGCCGACCTGCGCGGCCAGTCGCGGCGCATGACCCAGATCGTCGAGGACCTGCTCACCCTGTCGCGCCTGGAAGCGCAGCAGCAGATCAACGACGCCGAGCGCGTGTCGATACGCGCACTGTTGTCCACGCTCAAGCGCGAGGCCGACGGCCTTTCGCAGGGCCGCCATCGGGTGGACATCGTGCAGACCTGCGACAGCGATCTGCGCGGCTCGACCGATTATCTGCACAGCGCGTTCTCGAACCTCGTTTCCAATGCGGTGCGCTACACGGCCGAAGGCGGACGCATCGAGCTGTCCTGGCAGGCCACTGCGAACGGCGGCGCGCGCTTCGCGGTGGCCGACACCGGCTACGGCATTCCGGCCGAGCATTTGCCGCGCATCACCGAACGCTTCTATCGGGTATCGACCAGCCGCTCGCGCGAAAGCGGCGGCACGGGCCTGGGCCTGTCCATCGTCAAGCATGTGCTGCAACTGCATCAGGCGCGGCTGGAAATCCAGAGCGAGGTCGGCATCGGCAGTACTTTCAGCTGCGTGTTTGCGCGCGAACGTTTGCTCGCGCCCGAAGTACTGGCGGATGAAACGCATGCGCATTGAAAGAACTCGACACCCGCAGCGCACGCCGCTGATTCACGGATTCCCGCGCGCGTTTGGCGGATACTGTCCATGATGACGAGCGATCACGCCAACGGCGGCGATACCGAACCACAGGCCCAGCCTGTGGTAACGCTCGTTGCGCGTGCCCGCCGCTCCGCATCGCCCGCATCCGCGGAAGCTACAGCGGCGAACAAACCCGAGCCTGCTCATACGCCGCTTGCAACCACGGGCGCCAATGCGGAACTGAATCTGCGCGACCCGTCGCTGTATCTCAATCGCGAACTGGCCCAGCTCGAATTCCATTTCCGCGTACTCGCGCAGGCACAGGATGCGCGCATGCCTCTGCTCGAGCGCATGCGCTTTCTGTGCATTTCCAATTCCAACCTCGACGAGTTCTTCGAGGTGCAGGTGGCGATCCTGCGCCATCACGTCGCCTTCGGCGATGCCGAGGCCGGGCCCGACGGCGTCAACCCGAGCGAACTGCTGGCGCGCATCCGTACCCGTGTACTCGAACTCGTCGCCGCGCAGTATTCGTTCTGGAACGACACCCTGCTGCCCGAACTCGACCGCGAAGGCATCCGCTTCATCGCGCGCGACAAGTGGACGGAGAAGCAGAGCCGCTGGTTGCAGGGATATTTCCAGAACGAAGTGTTGCCGGTGCTTTCCCCGCTCGGGCTGGATCCTGCGCATCCGTTTCCGCGCATCCTCAACAAGAGTCTCAACTTTGCTGTCTCGCTCAAAGGCAAGGATGCGTTCGGCCGCGAAGGCAACATGGCCCTGGTGCGCGCGCCGCGTTCGCTGCCGCGCATCGTGCGCCTGCCGGAAGGCGTGGCGGAGAAACCCTACGATTTCATTTTTCTCTCCAGCATCCTGCACCAGTTCATGGACGAACTGTTTCCCGGCATGCGCGTCACCGGCGCGTACCAGTTTCGCGTCACCCGTACCAGCGAATTGTTCGTCGACGAGGACGATGTCGAGAATCTCGCACTCGCCTTGCGCGACGAATTGCGCGGGCGCGGCTTTGCGCGCGCGGCGCGGCTGGAGATCGCCGACACCTGTCCGAAACCGGTGGCCGAATATCTGATGCACAATTTCGAACTCGGCGAAAGCGAGGTTTATCGCTGCGCCGGACCGGTCAACGTGCATCGCATCACCACGATTTACGATCAGGTCGACCGCCCCGATCTGAAATTCCCGAAATTCACGTCGCGCCTCGCCGCGCCAATCGTCGCCGAGCGCAATCTGTTCGACGCGATCGCCGAGCGCGATCTGCTGCTGCACCACCCGTTCGAATCCTTCGGCGCGGTGGTCGAGCTGATCAAGCAGGCGGCGAGCGACCCCGGAGTGCTCGCGATCAAGCAGACCCTGTATCGCACCGGCAACGACTCGCCGCTGGTCAACTCGTTGATCGACGCGGCGCGCGCGGGCAAGGACGTCACCGTCCTCGTCGAACTGCGCGCGCGCTTCGACGAGGAGGCGAATATCCAACTCGCCAATCGCCTGCAGGAGGCCGGCGTGCAGGTCGTGTACGGCGTGGTCGGCTTCAAGACGCACGCGAAGGTTCTGCTGATCGTGCGCCGCGAGAAGAAAGGACTGCGCCGCTACGTGCATCTTTCCACCGGCAATTACCACCAGGTCACCTCGCGTATCTACACCGATTTCGGCTTGATGACCGCGGACAAGGATATCGGCGAGGACGCGCACAAACTGTTCCAGCAGCTGTCCGGGCTGGGTCCGGTGATCAAGCTCAAACGCCTGCTGCAATCGCCGTTCACCCTGCACAAGGGTGTGATGGCGATGGTCGAACGCGAGATCGCGCACGCGCGCAGCGGCCGCCCGGCGCGCATCATCGCCAAGATGAACGCGCTCAACGAAATCAGCGTGGTGGAACTTTTATACAAGGCCTCGATGGCCGGCGTGCAGATCGATCTGATCGTGCGCGGCGCCTGCACGCTCAGGCCCGGCGTGCCCGGTATTTCGGAAAACATCCGCGTGCGCTCGATCGTCGGCCGCTTTCTCGAACACAGCCGCGTGTACTGGTTCGCCAATGCGGGCAAGCCCGAGATTTACTGTTCGAGCGCGGACTGGATGGAGCGCAACCTGCTGCGCCGGATTGAAACCTGTTTTCCGATCCTCGATCCCGAACTCGCCCAGCGCGTTTACGACGAGGCGCTGGCGAACTATCTCGCCGACAACACGCAAGCCTGGCGCCTGCACGCCGACGGTCACTACGAACGCGTGACGCCGGGCGAAGACATCCCGCACTCCGCGCAGCAGGCGTTGCTCGCGCGCATCTGCTGACGGCTTTCGGCGCAAACTTGACTGGCGCGGTGGCACCTGCGGTAATATGCCCCACGCAGGGAGATGGCATACCTCCCGCTCCGCTGGAGCCAACCGCCGCAAGGCTGATGATGCCTGACATGTCCCCGTAGCCGGGCGTCAGGTGTCGTGCGCTGTTTCAACGCACCGGATCGCTTGGGCTTCGGGTTTGTTCACCCACCCGGAAGCATCATGACCTGGCTATCGTTATTCGCGGTTATGCTCGGCGGCGCCGTCGGCAGCGCATTGCGCTGGGCGCTCGGACTCGCGCTCAACCCCGTTCTGCCCATCCTGCCACTCGGCACGCTGACCGTGAATCTGGTCGGCGGTTTCATCATCGGCAGCGCAATCGGCATCTTCGATCAGTTTCAGAGCCTGCCGCCGGAACTGCGCCTGTTCGTGATCACCGGCTTCTGCGGCGGGTTGACGACGTTCTCCACGTTTTCCGCCGAAACCGTCACCCTGCTGTTGCGCCAGCAATACGGCTGGTCGCTCGCAATCGTCACCACGCATCTGTTCGGATCGCTGCTGATGACGCTGGCCGGCATAGGCGTCATGCGCCTGCTGTTCAAATGAAATCCCCGCACTCATTCCGATCGCGAAGTTCTCAAGAAGGAACCTGCCATGCAAGGTATACATTTGCGCTTTTACACCTACGAGAACCGCCGTCACGGCGGCGCCCTGGTGTACGAATGGCTGCTCGAGAAAGCGAAGAAGCTCGGCATTCACGGCGGCTCGGCGTTCCGCGCGATCGCCGGGTTCGGCCGGCATGGTCAGTTGCATGAGCAGCATTTCTTCGAACTTGCCGGCGACGTGCCCGTGCTGGTCGAATTCATCCTTACCAATGAATTGGCCGACGCACTGATCGCCAACCTGCGCAAGGAAAAAGTCAATCTGTTCTTTGCCCGCCTGCCGACTGAATTCGACCAGATCGATCCGCAAGCGGATACCTGACCAACCACCCGATCCGATTGCGCGAGGGGAAACAAGATGACCGAAGTCTACGAGCTGGCTGCTCTCTGGGTAGGCTTGGCGCTGATCGCCACCCTGCTGTCGATCTGGCTGCGCATCGCCACGGCGATGTCGGAAATCGTGGTCGGTACGGTAGCGCAGCTGCTGATCGGCGCCGCGTTCGGCACCGGCCTGTTCGGCGCCACCACGCTCGGCACCGACCAGGGCTGGATCCAGTTTCTTTCCAGTATCGGTGCGGTGATGCTGACCTTCCTCGCCGGCGTCGAGCTCGATCCGACCGCGCTGCGCAAGAACAGCAAGGAAGCCTTCAGCATCGGCCTGGTCGGCTTTTTCGCACCGTTTCTCGGGTGCACGGCGGTCGCACGCTGGCTGCTTGGCTGGTCGCTGGACGCAAGTTGGCTCACCGGCATCGCGCTGTCCACGACATCGGTCGCGGTGGTCTATGCGGTCATGCTCGAACTCGGATTGAACCGCACCCAGTACGGCAAGGGCGTGCTCGCCGCCTGTTTCATCAACGATCTCGCCACCGTGCTCGCGCTCGGCCTCATGTTCGCGCCGTTCACGCTGAAAACGCTGATTTTTGTAATAGTGTGCATTGTTGCCTTCAGCGCACTGCCCTGGATCACGCCGCGCTTCTTCCGCCGCTTCGGCAACCGACCATCGGAACTGGAGACAAAATTCCTGCTGCTCATCCTGTTCGGGCTCGGCGCGCTGGCGATGTGGGCCGGCAGCGAGGCCGTACTGCCGGCCTATGTCGTAGGCATGATTCTCGCCGGCACGGTGGGCAAGGATCACGCCCTGATTCGCCGCTTGCGCACACTGACACTGGGCTTTCTCACGCCGTTCTATTTCATTCGCGCCGGCTCGTTCGTGTCGATGCCGGCCCTGATCTCCGGCTTCGGCATCTTTCTCGCCCTGCTCGGCACCAAGATGGCGACGAAAATGATTGGTGTGTATCCGACGACGCAAGTATTCCGTGCGCCCAGGCGTGAGGCCATGTATACGACCCTGCTGATGTCCACCGGCCTCACGTTTGGCAGCATTTCCGCGCTGTATGGTCTGAATCACCACATCGTCGATCAGGCGCAGTATTCCTGGATCATCGCCGCTGTCGTCGGCAGCGCAGTAATTCCGACCCTGATCGCGAACGCGTTCTTCCTGCCGCACCATCTGCTGCCGCGCGCGGAAATGCAGGAGGAATCCACCACCGCTGCCGCGCTGGCCGTGGAAATCGAGGAATAGCTGCTGTCGTCGACGGGCTTGAAATTGCGGTCGTCCACCATAAGCTACCGAAACACCACATGCTCGATATCCCATGCCCCGCCTGACCGCCCGCAGCCGTATCGAATCCCTGTTGAATCTTGCCGGAGTATGCATCGACGGCGATTCGCCGACGGATATGCAGGTGCACGACGAGCATCTGTACGCACGTGCGATCTCGCACGGCTCAGTGGGCCTCGGCGAAGCGTATATGGATGGCTGGTGGGATGCGCGCGACCTGGACGGATTCCTTTACCGCGTGCTGCACGCACATATCGACGAGCGCGTCGGTGGCATCGACGACGCGGCGCTGTTTCTGCGCTCCAAGCTGCTCAATCTGCAACGCGGCCGCCGCGCCTACGAGATCGGCGAGCATCACTACGATCTGGGCAACGACCTGTTCGAGGCGATGCTCGGCCAACGCCTCGTGTACAGTTGCGGATATTGGAAAAATGCGCCAACGCTCGACGCGGCGCAGGAGGCCAAGCTCGACCTCGTCTGCCGCAAGCTCGGCCTGGCGCCCGGCATGCACGTGCTCGATATCGGCTGCGGCTGGGGCGAGGCGCTCGGCTACGCCGCGGAAAAATACGGCGTCAGCGGAGTCGGCATAACCGTGTCGCTGGAACAAGCGCAATTCGCGCGCGGGCTGTGCGCCGGCTTGCCGATCGAAATCCGCGTGCAGGACTATCGCAATATTCCGCGCGAAATCGGCGGCGAACGCTTCGACCGCATCTGGTCGATCGGCATGTTCGAACATGTCGGTGCGAAGAACTACCGCACCTATTTCGAAACCGTGCGCCGCTGTCTCGTCGACGACGGCCTGACCCTGCTGCACACGATCGGCGGCAACGAATCGACCAACCACACCGATCCGTGGATCGCCAAGTATATTTTTCCCAACTCGATGATTCCGTCGGCCGCGCAGATCGCAGCAGCGGTCGAAGGCCTGTTCGTGATCGAGGACTGGCACGGTTTCGGCACCGACTACGACAAGACCCTGCTCGCCTGGCGCGACAACTTCGATGCCGCGTGGCCGGGCCTGCAGGCCAAGTACGGCGAGCGCTTCCGCCGCATGTGGCATTTTTATCTGGCCGCGAGTGCGGCGAGTTTCCGCGCGCGGCGCGATCAGCTCTGGCAGCTCGTCCTGTCGCCGCGCGGCGTGCCGGGCGGTTATCAGGCGCCGCGCTGAAGTGGCGGCCGCGCGGAGTAATCCGCGCAAAAGCTCGTCGCGCGCAGCAGGCGTTGATGCCCGGTGCACAGGCCGTCGCCGCCGCGCACCGAGGCAAACCCCGAACCGAGCGCTTTCAAACCGGGCAGCTGCGCTTCGAACAGCAGCGGATCGGTGCTGAAGAAGGTGCAGGTCGCACACGCCGGCGCGGCGCGCAGGTCGCGCCCCCGAATTTGCGCGCGCGCATCCAGCGCATTCATGGCGTCGGCTGACCCAGTTGCTGCCAGAAACTCGCGAATACCTGGGTCGACAGCAGATAGCCGAGTAGCAGATTGACCGCAACGCCCGCGCTGAACGCGTAGAACGGTTTGGCGCCGGCGGCGGCAAGGTCGCGCAGACGCGTGGTCAGGCTGATGCTCAGGAAGCAGAACGTGAATGCCCAGGTGCGCAGACCCTGCAGCGGCGCGACCACGTCGGGCACGAGAGTTTTCTTGTAGGTCGCGTAATCGAAACCGTGCGCGACCAGGGTGACGATGGCCGAGGCGATGAAAAATCCGATCACGAATTTCGGAAAACGCCGCCAGATTTCGCCGCTGTCGGTGCGCGAGGCGATGCCGTTGGATTCCCAGCGCGTCACCGCGACGATCGACAACACCAGTGCCCAGACGCCAATCCACAAATCGCGGCCGATCACCTTCATCAGGGTGAACGCCTGCACGGCGGCATCGCCGGTGCCCGAGATGCCGGGCTGGCCAGCGAAGCCGGCGTACGTCTGCGCCGCTGCGAAACCGGCGGCATCGGCGAATTCGGATGTGCCTATCCACGCGCCAGCGACACCCGTGGGCAAGCTCAGCGCCCTGGCGAGCAGGGGCAGGACGAAGATCATCACGATCGCCCACAGGAACACGACCGTGATCGAAACCGAAACCTGCTCCTTCTTCGCCCCGACCGCGCCGCCGACCGCGATCGACGCGGACACGCCGCAGACCGCGCCGCCGACGCCAAGCACGGCGGCGAGGCGGCGATCCAGACCAAGCTTGTTGGCGACGAAATAGATCGTGGCGAACGTGGTCAGCGAAATGATCGCCGCCTGCACGATCGCCACCGGGCCGGCCCAGACGATCAAGGCCAGCGGCACGCCGGCGCCGAGCAGGACGATGCCGGTTTTCACATAGAACTCGACGCGCAACGCGCTATGCAGCCAGGTTGGCAGAGTGAACAGGTTCGATACGATCAGACCGAACAGCAGCGCGACCAGCGGCGGTTCGAGACTGTAGTACGCAGCGCGATCCCAAAGGCCGAGCGCATAAATCAGTGTGGTCACGACGAACAGCACGGCAAACGCCGGCACAAAGTGTGCGAGACGAATGCCGAGCGCTTTCGCGGCGACGCCGAACAGCACCAGCCAGAGTATAAAAAGGGATAAATAGCGCGGCGCGTTGGTCGCGAACTGGGTGGTAATTTCGCTCAGCTTCGACCATTTCTGCGGTGTCACCGCAAGCCATTTGATGCTGCCGCCATTGGCGAACGCGATCACGGCGGCGATTACCAAGCCGAGCCCGATCCAGATCGCCCACCAGTCTTCTTTCGCGAACAATTCGCGCCAGGATGAAACGGGCGCCGACTGCGGCGCAGCTGTGGAATCGGTAGCCATGGCAAGTCCCCCGCGAGATTTCGATCCCCCATGCTACGCATTCGGCTCGCCGGCGCAATGTCGCTTGGCTATATGCTCATGCCGGCGCGCGTAGCGCACGCAGCGGCGAGCCGAAGATTCGCCTGCCGGCGTTTTCCGGCACAATAAGCGATTGCATCCGCCTGCCCTTTCCCAGCCAGCCATACCCATGAATCTGCAAGCCAATTACGAACAAATTCCGCTCAAGGACTACGCCGAGCGCGCCTATCTCGATTATTCGATGTACGTGGTGCTGGACCGCGCCCTGCCCTTTATCGGCGACGGACTGAAACCGGTACAACGCCGCATCGTTTACTCGATGAGCGAGCTCGGCCTGGATTCCGGCTCCAAGCCGAAGAAATCCGCGCGCACGATCGGCGATGTGATCGGCAAGTTCCATCCGCATGGCGACAGCGCCTGCTACGAAGCGATGGTGCTGATGGCGCAGCCGTTCTCTTACCGTTATCCGCTGGTCGACGGCCAGGGCAATTTCGGTTCGTCGGATGATCCAAAATCGTTCGCGGCGATGCGCTACACCGAGTCCCGACTCACGCCGATCGCCGAACTGCTGCTTCAGGAACTCGGCCAGGGCACGGTCGAGTGGACGCCGAATTTCGATGGCACGCTCAAGGAGCCGTCGTGGCTGCCCGCGCGCGTGCCGCACGTGCTGCTCAACGGCTCGACCGGCATCGCGGTCGGCATGGCGACCGATATTCCGCCGCACAATCTGCGCGAAATCGCGAGCGCGTGCATCCATCTGCTCGACGAACCCGATGCCAGCATCGCCGAACTGTGCCGGCACGTGAAAGGGCCGGACTTTCCGACCAGCGCCGAGATCATCACGCCGAAGAGCGATTTGAAGGCGATGTATGCGACCGGTAACGGTTCGGTGCGTGCGCGCGGCATCTACGTCAAGGACGACGGCAATGTCGTGATCACCGCCCTGCCCTATCAGGTCTCCGGCGCCAGGATCATCGAGCAGATCGCCAACCAGATGCGCGCGAAGAAGCTGCCGATGCTCGAGGACGTGCGCGACGAATCCGATCACGCAAACGCCGTGCGCCTCGTGCTGATTCCACGCAGCAACCGCGTCGATCTCGACGAGATGATGCAGCATTTGTTCGCCACGACCGATCTTGAACGCAGCTATCGCGTCAATCTCAACATGATCGGCCTCGACGGCAAGCCGCAGGTCAAGAATCTCAAGCAGATTCTCAACGAGTGGCTGCGCTTCCGTCAGAACACCGTCACCAAGCGCCTGCAGCACCGCCTCGACAAGGTCGAGCGCCGCCTGCACCTGCTCGAAGGCCTGCGCATCGTCTTCCTCAATCTCGATGAAGTGATCCGCATCGTGCGCAGCGAGGACGAGCCCAAGCCGGTTCTGATCGAGCGCTTCAAGCTCAGCGAAGAACAGGCCGACTACATCCTCGAAACCCGCCTGCGCCAGCTTGCGCGTCTGGAGGAGATGAAGCTCAACGCCGAGCGCGATGCGCTCGAGGAAGAACGTGCGCGCATCACGGTCACGCTGAAGTCGCCGACCAAGCTCAAGACCCTGATCAAGGACGAACTGCGCGCGGATGCCGAGAAATACGGCGACAAGCGGCGCTCGCCGATCGTCGAACGCGAAGTCGCGCAGGCACTGGACGAAGCCGCCCTCGTGGTCAGCGAGCCGATCACCGTGATCCTCTCGGAAAAAGGCTGGGTGCGCGCGGCCAAAGGCCACGATATCGACGCGCTGGCCCTGAGTTATCGCGAAGGCGACAGTTTCCACAATGCGGCAAAGGGCAAGACCACCCAGCAGGTTGCGTTTATCGATTCGAGCGGAAGAAGTTACTCGACTCCTGCACACACTCTTCCTTCCGCGCGAGGTAACGGCGAGCCGCTGACCGGTCGCTTCTCGCCCACCGCGGGCGCGCGTTTCGATGCGGTCGCGATGGCCGACGCGGCGACCAGGCTCGTACTCGCCTCGGATTTCGGTTACGGCTTCGTCACCAAATTCGAAGCCTTGCTCGGCAACAAAAAAGCCGGCAAGCAGCTCCTCAATATCGACGACGAAGCGCATGTACTTGCGCCGGCCTACGTCAACGATGCCGCGCGCGACCGGATCGTCGTCGCGACCAATTCAGGCCATCTGCTGATGTTCTCCGTCGCCGAGTTGCCCGAACTCGACAACGGCGGCAAGGGCAACAAGCTGATCGAGATTCCGAAGGCCAAACTGACCGAGGGCGAACGTGTCGCCGGCATTGCCGTGGTCGCCGAGGGTGCGGGCGAAATCACCCTGTTTGCCGGCCAGCGCAAGCTGATTCTGAAATGGGCAGACCTGGTCGAATACAACGGCAACCGCGCGCAACGCGGTGGCACCCTGCCGCGCGGCTTCCAGCGCGTGGAGCGGATCGAGACGAGCGCTTGAAAGCAAGACGGCAGCCGCAAACCAAAATCAGAGGACCCATGCGCAAAATCCTGCGAATTCTCGGACGCCTGTTGCTGATCGTGCTCGTGCTGCTGGTTGCAGTCGTGGCCGGCGCCTATCTGCTGGTGCGTGCAAGCCTGCCGCAACTCAGTGGCGAAATCGCCGCGACGTCCCTGCATGCCTCGACGACGATCGAACGCGATGCGCTCGGCGTGGTCAGCATTCACGGCGCGAGTCGTATCGACGTTTCTTACGCGCTCGGCTTCGTGCATGCGCAGGAGCGTTACTTCGCGATGGACCTGATGCGGCGCGCCGCCGCGGGAGAATTGTCCGAACTGGTCGGCGCCGCGGCGCTGCCGCTCGACCGGCAACGTCGCGCGTTCCGCATGCGTGCGCGTGCGCAACAGATTCTGGCCACGCTCGCACCCGAGCAGCATGCGGATATCGCCGCGTATCGCGACGGCGTCAATGCCGGTCTCGCCGCGTTGCGCTCACGGCCCTGGGAGTACTGGCTGCTTGGCAGCCCGCCGCGGCCGTGGAGCGAGGACGACAGCATCCTCGTGCTCGATGCGATGTTCTTCGATCTGAACGATTCGACCAATGCGCACGAACTGGCGAATGCGAAACTCAAAAGCGCGCTGCCGGATTCGGTGTATCGGTTCCTCAGCGCAGGCGGCGGCCCCTGGGACGCGCCTCTGCTCGGCCCGCCGATGCCCGCGCCGGCGCTGCCGCCGGCGAGCGATATCGATCTGTCCAAACTCGACCCGAAATTGCTCAAGCTGGCCGGCGCCGCAACGCACGCGCCCGATATCGTCGGCAGCAACAGCTTCGCAGTCGGCGGCTCGTTGACGGCGACCCACGCGGCAATGGTCGCCAACGACATGCACCTGGGCCTGCGCGTGCCGAACATCTGGTTCCGCGCGCGCCTGCAGTATCCGAGTCACCGCCGACCCGGCGACAACATCGACTTGATCGGCGTCACCTTGCCCGGCGTGCCGGCACTGGTCGCCGGCAGCAACCGGCATGTAGCCTGGGCGTTCACCAACAGCTACGGCGACTGGCTGGACTGGGTGCGCGTGAATCTCGACCCGGCCGACAAGACGCGCTACCGAGTCGCAGACGGCTGGCAGCCCCTGGCACAAAGTACAGAAATCGTCAAAGTACACAATGGTGCGGACGAAAAGCTCGATGTGCGCGAAACGCGATGGGGGCCGATACTTGCCGCCGATGCCGACGGCACGCCGCTCGCATTGGCCTGGACCGCCTTGCAACCCGGCGGCCTGAATATCGAATTGCTGCATCTGGACGTCGCCGAAACTGTCGACGAGGCGATCGAGACCGCGAATCAGGCCGGCATGCCGCCGCAGAATTTTGTCGTCGGCGATCGCGCCGGCAATATCGGCTGGACCATCGCCGGGCGCATTCCGCGCCGCCAGGGCAACTACGATCCGCAATTGCCTGCCGACTGGAGCCAGCCCGGCACCGGCTGGAACGGCTGGCTCGAACCGGCGGAATATCCGCGCCTGCCGAACCCGGCCTCCGCGCGGCTGTGGACGGCGAACGCGCGCACCCTAGATTTCGCCAGTGCCGACTATGTGCGTCTCGGTGACAGCGGTTTCGACCTCGGCGCACGCGCCGGGCAGATCCGCGACGACCTGAAGGCGAAGACCGAGTTTGCGCCAAGCGATTTTCTCGCGATCCAGCTCGACGATCGCGCGCTGCTACTCGCACACTGGCACGATCTGCTGCGCGACACGCTGGCAGGCACCAGCGCGCCGGATCTCGCCGCGATGAAGAAGTATACCGACGACTGGAACGGCCGCGCCGATCCGGCGTCGGTCGGCTATCGATTGACGCGTGCATTTCGCCTGGAAGTCATCGACAGCGTACTCGACGGTTTCGCCGCCGCGGTGCGCGTGAAGTATCCGGACTTCAAACTGCCGTTCCTGGCGCAGGGCGAGAACATCGTCGGCGCGATCCTGATCCGGCGCCCAACACATCTATTGCCACCCGGTTACGCGAGTTGGGACGAACTGCTGCGCCGTTGTGCGCAGCGCGTCGCGGCAAAGCTCGGCGCGCTACCCGGCGGCCTCGGTGCACGCACTTGGGGCGAAACCAACACGACGCGCATCCGCCACCCGCTGAGCGCAGCGCTTCCAGGCATGGGCTGGCTGCTCGACATGCCGACCGAGCAGCTGCCCGGCGACAGCAATATGCCGCGCGTGCAGGGCGCGGCGTTCGGTGCGTCCGAGCGCTTCGGCGTCGAACCCGGACACGAGGAGTCTGGCTATATGCACATGCCGGCCGGACAAAGCGGCAACCCGCTGTCGCCGTTCTATGGCGCCGGCCACGAGGACTGGGCGCACGGCAAGGCGACACCGTTCATGCCCGGTGAGACAAAATATACTTTGCGACTTTCTCCCAAGGCCGGCGAATCATGATTACAGAAACCCTCAGCCCCGTCAGTGTCGCCACCAAGGCGAATATCTTCTCCGACGATCGCTGCGTCTCGCACACCCTGCATTTCGCCGACGGCAGCCGCAAGACCGTAGGCGTGATCCTGCCCTCCACCCTGGTGTTCAACACAGGCGCCGCCGAAGTGATGGAAGGCGTCGCTGGCAGCTGCGAGTACCGCCTCGACAGCAGCCAACCATGGTCGAAGTCAGGCGCGGGCGAAACCTTCAACGTGCCGGCCAACAGCCGCTTCGAGATTCGCACCGGCGAGGGCTATCACTACATCTGCCACTTCGCCTGAGAGTCTCGTGTCGGAACTAGCAGAGTAGAAGCTCGGCAATACGCAGATGCAGCTGCGGCAATTTTTCCAGTTCGTCGAGCGCCACGTTCTCATCGATCTTGTGAATCGATGCATTGGTCGGACCGACCTCAACGACCTCGGCGCCGAGCGGCGCGATAAATCGCGCGTCGGACGTGCCGCCACCCGTGTCCGCCTGCGGCTCGATGCCGCAAACTTCACGCACTGCCGTATCGACGGCGTGCCGCAGTGCGCCGTCCCGGGTGACGAAAGCCTCGCCGGACAAATCCCAGTCGATGTCGAAATCAAGCCCATGCCGGCGCAGAATCTCTTCGCTCCGTTCGCGCAGACTTTGCGCCGGGCTTGCAGTACAGAAGCGAAAATTGAACGCCGCTTCGAGCGTACCCGGCACGACATTGAGCGCGCCGGTGCCGGCGCTGATATTCGAAATCTGGAACGAGGTCGGCGGAAAAGCATCGTTACCTTCGTCCCAGCGCGTGGCGGCCAGTTCGGCCAAGGCCGGCGCGGCCAGATGAATCGGGTTGCGTACCTTGTCCGGATAGGCGACGTGGCCCTGCACGCCGCGCACGCGCAGATGCCCCGACAGCGATCCGCGCCTGCCGATGCGTACGATATCGCCGAGGCGGTCGCGCGACGAAGGCTCGCCGGTCACGCACCAGTCGATGCGCTGGCTGCGGCGGCGGAATTCCTCGACCACGCGCTTTACGCCATCGTGATTGGTCGGACCTTCCTCGTCGCTGGTGACCAGCAGCGCCACCGTGCCCTTGTGGTCCGGATGCGCGGCGGCGAAGGCTTCAAGCGCCAAGGTCATCGCCGCCACGCCGGATTTCATATCGGCCGCGCCCCGGCCGTATAGACGTCCATTGAGGATCGTTGGCTCGAACGGCGGACTCGACCATTGCTCGGCCGGCCCGCTTGGCACCACATCGGTATGGCCGAGAAACACCAGCACCGGTGCGCCGCTGCCGTGCGTCGCCCACAGATTGTCGACCTCACCGTAACGCAGATGCTCGATCGCGAAGCCATTGCGCTGCAGGCGCTCGGCCAGCAGGGCTTGGCAGCCTTTGTCATCCGGCGTGACCGAGGCGCGACGGAGCAGTTCGATCGTGAGGTCGAGAATTTCGCTCATGCAATGTCAGACATTATAAGATCGAAAACGCACCCGCTCGTCATTCCGGCGAAAACCGGAATCCATTTTTTGATCCTGCGCCTCCCCCAGATC
>JAYTQX010000060.1:0-3318 GCA_043746455.1 Pseudomonadota bacterium | reverse complement strand
GCTATCTGGCCGTAGGCTTCGTTGCCGGCCAAGTCGAAGTTGTAGCGCGCGGTGACGTTGCCCTTGATCTTCGGCGTGATCGGCAACTGCGCGCCTTTGGGCGCGAGCGGATCGGCGCAGTCGGTGATCGGATTGTCGTTCGCGTCCAGCGTGCCACAGTAGTTTGCGGTCAGCTCGGAGTGGTAGATCGCGATGCCTCCCGAAAGCACCAGGTTGTAAGTCGCCGACCAGATGAGATTGGATTCGAAACCGCGGATGCGCGCCTGGTTCGCATTGTGGATCTCGGTGAGGCCGTTGGCGCCGACCACCGCGAACTGGAAGTCCTTCCAGTTCTCCTGGAACACCGCGCCGTTCCAGCGCAGGTGGTGGTCGAGCCATTCGGTCTTCCAGCCGAACTCGTAGTTGGTGAGGAAATCCGGCTGGTACGGCGGCAGCGTGCCGCGACGGTTGATACCACCCGGCCGGAATCCTTCCGACCAGGTGCCGTAGATCATCTTGTCGTCATCCAGCTTGTAGGTCAGGTTGGCGCGGCCGATATGGTCGCTGTCCTTGGTCTCCTTGGCGAACTCCAGGCACGGCGCATCGAGGAACGTCGTGTTCGGGATGCACGCCGCCTCGCCCTGGCTGCTGCTGTAGCCGGCCGCATAGCCGAAGAAGCCCTTGAGGCTGTCCTCGGTGTGGAAGAAACGCTCGCCGACCGTACCGGAGAGGCGGTCGGTGAAGTCGTAGCTCATCTCGCCGAAGATCGCCGAGTCATTGTCGTTGCGGATCTGCCGCGTCAGCCAGATCGTGTTCGGCCAGCCGGTGACCGAGAGGTCCGGACCCAAGTTGTCGATCAGGTAGTCCTGCAGGATGTTATGCGACTGCTGCTCGGCGAACACGCCGACGACGAAGCGAAAGCGCTCGTCCTTCGGCGAGGACACGCGCAACTCGTTGCTGGTCTTGCGGTATTTGTCCGCTGCATGGATGTGCTGGCTGGGATCGATCAGGTTGCCGTTCTTGTCGTGGATGTACGCACCGTAGCCATACAGCGTGTCGTACCAGAACGAGTAGTCGCTGTAGTCCTGGTCGTAATGGTCGCTGCGGTTGAGGTGCGAGGCGGCGTAGACGATATCGAAGTTGCCGATCTTGCCCTGCACGGTTAGCGCCGACTGGATCCAGCGGTCTTCGAAGTTTTCCGGAAAGAAGTGAGTGACTTTCAGGTCGCCCACCTGCGGATCGAAAGCATTGATGCCGGTGCCATGCGCGCCCTGGCCGAGCACGGTTGGGGTGATCGACCAGTTGTCGTTGAGGTCGATCTTCAGCGCCGCGCGCGCACCGCGCGTGTCGGTGGAATTGTAGTCTTTGCGCGCTATGGCCGCATTGTTGATCGTGATGCCCGACGTCGGGTAGGTGCGAGTTCCCGGCACGTTGTCGATGTAGCCCGCGTCCTCCTTGCTCCAGCCGACCACGCGCAGCGCCATCCATTCCGTCAGCGGCAGGTTGACGTAGCCCTCGGTCAGATAGCCGGTGCCGCCGTGATCGATTGCATTGACTTCGGCGCTAACGCTGGCCGAGAACGCAGACGGATCCGGTTTGTTGGTGATGATGCGGATCGTTCCCGACTGCGCGCTGGCGCCATACAGAGTACCTTGCGGGCCGGCGAGCGCCTCGATGCGCGCGATGTCGTAGATGTGTGGATCGATGTTGCCGACGATGGTGGTGATCGGCTCCTCGTCGAGGTAGACGCCGACGCTGGGCCACGGACCGGAATGGTTGCCGTTGCTGCCCGACTCGACGCCGCGCATCGAAAACTGGCCGAAGCCCGGCGAGTAGCTGCCCTGCGAGGAACTCGTCGACAGGCTGGGCAACAGTTTCACCCAGTCGTTGAAGTCGGAAACGTTCATCTCGGCGAGTTTCTCGGTGCTGAGCACGTCGATGCTGATCGGCACGACCTGGACATTTTCGGTGTGCTTCTGCGCGGTGACCGTGACTTCACCGAGTTGTGTGCTCTTGCCGGCGTCGCCACCGCCCGGCGCAGTCCCACCCTGTTGCGGGTCGGCATCGGTTGCGTAGGCGGGCAGGAAGCAGGCCAAACTGATCGCGGCCGCAAGCGGCAGGCGTGCGCAGCCGCGACGTCCGAATTGAAGCCTTTTACTTCCGTTCGATATTTTCATCTGGTGGTTCCCCGGGGCTGTCAAAACTGGTTTTGTACTAGCGGCCTTCTTGCATGGACCAGCTCGCGAGCGCCGGTCCGAGTGCGGTTTTCAGCGGAAAGAGCCAAGGTTCATAACGACGCCATTGATCGACACCGTCCGTGTAGATCGGCTGGCGCACCTGCTCTGAACTGGCCGTGCGCACTGGCCGCTCGTTCTCGAAGAAGCGCAGACACGCGTCGTCGAACGGCAGGTCGCAGTAAGCCAGGAGCCGGCGCACTTCACCCTCGGTATCCGCGATCAGGTTTTCGTAGATCACGCGATGCACGCGCCCGGGCAACGCCTGGTCGAAATGCGCCATCAAGTCGACGTAGTCGCGGTAGTAGCGGCCGAGGTCCGTGAGGCTGTAGCTGAAATTCTGCCCGCGTGCGAAATGCTGCTTGAACCCCGACCAGCAGCAGGCGAGCGGATGGCGGCGCGCATCGATGATCTTCGCGTTCGGCAGAATCAGATGAATCAGGCCGACGTGCGCGAAATTGTTCGGCATCTTGTCGATGAACAACGGCTTGGCGAGCTTGCGATGAATGCGTGTGTGCTCGAGGTATTGCTCGCCGAGTTCGCGCAACTGGCCGCGATCCATGCGCGCGAGCGCATCGTGGTAAGCGCCGGGCAGGAGCCCAAGTGCCCCGGAAGCCATGGATGGCCCAGAGGTGCCGCCGGGCAGGAGCCCAAGTGCCCCGGAGGCCATGGATGGCCGGGAGGGGCCTGCCGCGTGCCGCAGCGCGCGCGTGATCGAAATAAGCTCGGGCAATTCCATCGTGCCCTCGACTGCGGGGTGGCTGGCGAGAATCTGCTCGATCAGCGTCGAACCCGCGCGCGGCAGGCCGACGATGAAGACAGGGTCGGGCGCCGCACAACCGCTGCCGGCACGTTCGCGGAAAAACTCAGCGGTGTAGAGCTGGCGCGCACGCGCGAGCCGTGCGCTCGTATCGTCGGCGTTGTAGGGAACCGTGCGCAGTCGCAGTGCGTTGCCGTTCGCGTAGTGACGGAACGAATCTTCGTATTGCGCGCGATCCTCCAGCGCCTTGCCGAGCGCGAACTCGAAATGCAGACGCTGCTCGTCGCTCAGCTCGGTGCGTGCGAGCGCGCGCCGCATCGCATCGAGTTGCGCATCGCTGAAGCG
>JAYTQX010000059.1:0-31702 GCA_043746455.1 Pseudomonadota bacterium | reverse complement strand
GCACGCTTTGCGTAGGCCTCAAGACCTTTTACGCCCACGCCGTCGCCTATATGCTTCGCAATGGCAAAACTATGCCCGAGGTGCTAGGTATGCTTGATTTAGGTGCAACCCATTAGGAGCCATACCATTGGCTGGTGTTGTGCTCGTCGCTACCTCGGCTTAGCTGGCACCCGACGTCGTGCTTTTAGGAATCTCAATGCCCGTCCAACGGCCACTCTCATGTCATGTTTCCAGAGGTAAGCGGCAGGTGTGGTGACAAGGCTTAAGAATTGAGACGCGATAATACCGCCGACGAGCGCAATGCCAAGGGGGCGGGTCACATCCGCGCCCCGACCAAATCCGATTGCGAGCGGAATAGCCGCTGCGAGAGATGTAAATGTTGTCATCACGATGGGGCGTACGCGACGCAAACACGCCGCCTTGATGGCGTCAGGGGGGGGGCTACCCATTCGCTCAAACTGAAGCGCGGCGTCTACAATTAGGATCGCATTTTTCTTGACAATGGCTATCACTAACACTAAAGACAATTCGCTCATAAGGGTGAACTGCACGTCGGCTATATACATTGCGAGCATCGCGCCAGCGGTCGCGGCGGGTATGCTGGAGAGAATAGTTAATGGGTGCATGAGGTCTTCATACAAAAGGCCGAGAACGACGTAGATGCAGGCAAGAGCAAATAACACTAAGAAAAGGGTATTGTCGGGAACGGTATCCGCAATTGTCACCTCATCACTAAAGCGAGCAACAATCCCCTTTGGAGCATTGATGTTGTAGAGTGCGGAGCGAACGAGGTTTGCGAAATCCGCTCCTGCAACTTTCGGCACCTCCCTAAACCCAATGGAGGTGGTTTCCAATTGGTTCTGGTGTGTGATTTCCACCGGTGATACAACGCCTCGCAGAGTGGCAATCGCGGATAAGGGGATCATCTCGCCGGTTCTTGTGCGGACATGGACCTCCAACAGCGATGCGGGGGAGGCCCGCTGTGAAGGCTCGGCCCGCAGCACAATGCTTCTAAATTGATTTTGGTCTAGAAAATCTCCGACCACGGTTTCGGAATACGCTCGGCTTAGTGCAGCGTCAATGTCGCCCATGGGCACGCCGAGGCGCGATGCCTTGTCGCGATCAATTACTAGTCTCTGCTCGACTGTGGCCCGGTCAAATTCCGTCGAGACACTTCCTTTTCCGAATTGGCGCTCAAGTTCTTTGGCTAGGGAGAACACCCAAGGGCGAAGCGCTGTCCCATCGCGGCTGACAAGCTCAAAGGTAGATACTCTTCCTGGAAAATCTTTGTTGGCGCCCTCGCTAGTGCCAAGGTAATTGACTGGAAAGATACCTACTGCCACGCCCGGAATATTGCGCACGGCAAGCGATAGTCTTCGGACCACGCCGCCCATGGGAGTTTCAACCATAGAGCCTCGGTCTGGCCCGCGGCGAAGCTCAACATTCATGGTAGCGCCCCATGTTCCCGCCATCGCTGCAGCGTGCGATACGGATGGATCTTGGCGAATAGCTGCGTCGACAGCCGCGAGTCGGCGAGCAAGTACGGATGCCGAAATGCCGGGGTCGAAATCAATGCTGACTTGGACAAGTCTTGTATCTTCGACGGGCATGAATCCCACGCCGGCATTGGCCACAACTGCACGATAAAGGGCAAATGTTGTGGCAACGAGTACGACTGGCATCCATCCAAAAACCCTTCGGTGTTGTAAAATGAAATCAAGCAACCGGGCGTATCGCCCCGCCACAGGCAACATCGGTGCGGTTGGTTTGGTCTTATCGCTGGCCTGCGTTCCACTTAGCGTAGGTAGCTGGGCCCGATTCAACGTCCAGGTATCAGAGACACAAAACGCAGGGATGAAGACCAAGGCGATACCAGCAGATAAGATGACGCACCAGACGAGAGTTGTGGAGAGCGGCCGGAACATTTGAAGCGATGCATCACTGCCGATAAGCAGCGGGATAAACGCGCAGACAAGGGAGAAGGTAATCGAAAGTACGGTGAATCGAAGTTCCCGAACTGCTAGTGCCGCAGCGATTCGCGGTGGGATGCCAGACTCGACAAAGTAAGAAATCGATTCCGTTACGATGACGGCATCATCCACGATGAAACCAACACTGATAGTCAGGGCGAGCAAGGTCAGAAGATTTAGCGTGTAGCCAAAGCCTAGAATTGCGATAAGCGTTCCTGCTAAGGCCAGAGGAATGGCGAGGGTAGCTGCAATGGCTGCCCTTGTATTTTTAAGAAAGAACAAAGATGCCACGGCCACGAGTAAGCAACTCAGCATTAGCGTGGCTGCCGCATCCCGCACAGCCGTTGCCGTCGCCGGCGCCGCGCTGAATGATTTGAAGAGCCGCGCTTCGGGAGGAAGGGCGCTAGTGAGTTCGTCGAGTTTTAGCGTGATTTCGCGATCAATCTCTAGCGCGTTAGCGCCCGGCAGTTTAAAGACCTGCAATACGACGGCTGGGGCACCGTCATACAGGGACAAGTTACTCTCGTCCCTTGGAGCACGCCAAACATGGGCAACTTGGTCAAGGCGCACCGAAACGCCATTTCGGGCGAGCAAGACGAGCCCTGCAATATCGGAGACCGTCATCCAAGGCGAGGTCTCTGTGATTATTGAGCGTGTATCTCCGTCGTCGAGAGTACCGAGTGCCGACGGGTGGCTGGCCGCCGAAATGATGTTCGCAACATCGTTGCTGGTCAGACCGAGCGCCGCCAGCCGCGCCAAATCTACATCGATAACCACTGCATCGGGCTCTACGCCGAATACCTTCACGCCGGAGACGCCTGGGATTGCGGTAATCAGAGGCGCCACTCGAGTCGAGGCTGTGTTGATGAGCTCGCCTGAGGGCTGGAGCTTTGAAGTCATGATGAGTTCGACTGTGGGTATCGAATCGGCGGAAATCTTTTGCACCGATGGCTCATCAAGCCCAGCCGGTAAGTCGGAGGAAGCCTCACTAACCGCTTGCTCGACCTGCCTCAACGCCCGATTCATGTCGACATCATGAGCGAAGCTCAGCTGTACAAACCCCTCACCGGCCTTACTTGACGAATACATAGAATCCAGTCCGGATATTCGGCCGAGATGGCGCTCCAAGGGCGTGATCACAGAACCGGCGAGCACGTCCGGAGATGCCCCGGACTGGTGCACGGATACCAACACGCGCGGTACCGACACGGCCGGAAGCGCTGTGACTCCGAGTCTATGCAATGCAAGCAAGCCAGCAAGTATGAGTGCTAACGCAAGAAGACTGGCTCCGATAGGCCTGCCAATAGATGTGCCCGGCCCTCTCATCAATGATCAACTTCCGCGTGTGATTGGCGCGATTTGATTTTCATAAATTCTTGAGAGCGCAACGCGGATACTGGAGTTTCCTACTTTTCATGCGTGGTCGCTCGATTGAAAGAGTATGGCTGGTGTGGGCTGGCGTAGGAATTCATCAAGGCGTGTGAGAGCGCCGGGGACGCTACGCGGAAATAGCCACCGGCACAGCGTGCCAGATTTTGGGGCGGCGCTGGAACCCGCCAAGCCTCGACTTACCTAGACTGCACCGCTATTGCCGTCCGCCAATCGCCACACGTTTCCACGAAGAGCCGAAAAGATATTTGTGCGGCGCCCTCAGCCGTGGACAATGCTTGACTCGACCGCCGGCTTTTATGCTAAGTTAATTGGCACATAAGTTCAGCAAATATGGTCGTTGAATATAGTGAGGATACCGCCCGCACAGCTCAATATCTCAACTCAGCCAATGCTGAGTTGCTGGCCGCCTTCTTACTTGCTTTTCGTCTTTTAAGCTAGGAACTTGCCGGGGGACGCCCGGCGGTGCGGCCGGAGAATGCCGGCTGGGTAGAGCGACTTTTTAAGTCGCGAATTTGGCGGCCTAGCCGTCGTTTACGAACGAAGTTCGTCAGGAGATAAGCATGGAACCAAAAGCAAAGGACCTCTTTGAGCAACTCCGCAAGGAGTCAATCACACCAGAGGATGAGATCAATCCGTTCGCACACGCTTTGACCGAACTAGTCGCAGGTGGACAGAGCTTTTACAACAACACCGGTGGTGGTGGTGGTGGTGACAGCTAATAGCGTTGTTGGATAACGAGTGGGGGGGAGCTTTGCGCCCCCCCACTTCCAAGTTTGCAATCTAAGCTAGAAGTCCGTCCTTGAATATCCAGACGCCGCCACACTCAATTTTCACCGACGCGTCCGTCAATGCGCGCCTTGGTCCAATTGAGCGTAATGTCCTTTCCCGTCCGTCAGGGGCCCAGAGAGTAGCTTGGGGTTTGGTGATTTTCTCGGCAGTCTCGCTTTCATTGTTGTTAGTCGAAGGCACTGTCCAACAGACCGTGGTGGTTCCTGGTCTTTTAGTGACACGTGAACATGCTTTGGGGCGAGCAGGCCAAGAGCCTGTCGGTTTCCTCGGTAAGGATCCCCTTTTGGTAATTGACGGGGACCGCTCGGAAGGCAATTTTGATTCGCTTGGTCGCTTGCCTCAGGTAAGAGGGCGGGATATCACTATTGATGGTCCTTGGGGAGCGGTGAAGGAAACTATCGCGCCGAATAATAATAAACCTGTGACGAAATTAATGACTGGCTTGATCAGCGCTGCAGAAGTATGCGGCGTGACCCGTAATTTGGCGGAATATCCCATTCCAGCGTTGCAACGTGCGCCAATTGAGCGGAAAGTGGCGGTATATCCCGCATTTGGCTGTGTCAAGGTAACCACAGGCACTGGTCGTCAATCCGTTGTGCATTGGTTGTTAGCAAAGGCTAATAATCTTGATGAGCACTAATGCCGAATGTGAGTAATGCCGCTCATTCCCGGCCTCATACTAAAAGGCCAGTTAGAGTCTCTGTCGTACTCCAGGATGAGTCCAGTGAGTGCGGTCTAGCTTGCATCGCGATGATACTTGGGGCCTACGGGCACTATATTTCGCTGTCGGAGCTTAGAGATAAGTGTGGTAGCTCGCAGGTCGGTATAACGCTCTCGCGACTCATCAGCATTTCTGAGTCGCTCAATCTGGCCGTCCAGGCAGTGCAGCTCGGTTCCTCTGGATTACCGCGACTGCACATGCCTTGTGTGTTGCATTGGAACTTTGATCATTTTGTAGTTCTCGTTAGTGCCGAACGCAGGGGTATTGTCATTCATGATCCGGCGATAGGGCGCGTCTTTGTCCCATGGTATGACGTGGTTCGCCGCTTTACGGGGGTCGCTCTTGAGGCTATTCCGGGATCCGATTTTGTTTCGAGGCGCCTTCAGCCCCGCCTCTCTATCGCCGATCTTGTCGGACGCGTCAAAGGAATTCAGTCGACGGTCTGGAGGGTGGTGGCCGTTGCCCTGTTGCTTGAGGCAATTTCGCTGGCGTTGCCCCTGATGACACAGTTGACCGTTGACTCCGCCATACCCTCCAACGATTCGGGCCTGCTGGAGGTGGCATCTGCAGGATTTCTTTGCCTTCTCGTAATGCAAGCGGCTCTAAGTTGGATTCGCACTTCTACCGTGTTGCAACTTGGCGCAACCGTGTCGCTGCGCTGGAGTTCGGAACTTTTTGAGCACCTCATGCGGCTTCCGAGCACTTATTTCTCCAAGCGGCAGTTGGGCGATATTCTGGGGCGATTCCACGCAGTTGGAGTCGTGCAGGACATGATGACCTCCAGGGTCGTTGACGTCGCTCTCGACGGCATGACCGTTTTGATCACCCTTGGGGCGCTTGTCATTTACAGTCCACGTCTGGCGATACTAAGCATGGTAGGACTTGTTCTTTATGGTGCAGTTCGCCTCGCGTCTTATCGCTATGTACGTCAAGCAAGCGTCAATGTGGTTCGTACGGATGCAATTAGGCAGGATCTTTTGGTCGAGTCACTTCGTGCGAACCAGACGATTCGACTGCATAACGCCGTTCAGCGACATTCGGATCGATTTCGCTGTGAAGCAACTCGCTTTCTCGACGCGTCTTTAGTCGTGCAGCGAGCCACAAGCCTTTTTGTGGCTGTCAGCTCCCTGATCCAGGGCTCTCAGCGGGTTGCCACGTTCTGGGTAGGCGGGTTGCTCGTGATTGGTCACCGGCTTTCCGTTGGAATGCTGATTGCATATGTATTTTACAGTGCCCAATTTGCTGAGCGTGCGTCAAGACTCTTGGACTTTTTCATCGATTTCCAGATGTTGAGGATTCAAGTCGAGAGGCTGGCTGATATCGAACTGGCTAAACCGGAGAAATTTGCTCATGGTGGGGGTGTGGGTTTATGTCAAGCGCCGGCCATTGAATTTAAGGACGTGTCATTTTTCTACGGCCACGGAGAGAAAAGGATTTTGGAGAGGGTCTCGTTTCGCATTGAGGCGGGCGAATGCGTCGCAATAGTGGGTCCATCAGGCTGTGGTAAGAGCACCATAGCCAGGCTGATGCTCGGGCTCTTGGATGCTGCAGAAGGTGTGATCCTCATTAATGGAATTCCAATTGAAGAGTTTGGCAAGGGAAGTTTGCGAGGAATATCCTCAACTGTGCTGCAGGAAGACTGCCTCTTGAGCGGTTCGATAGCTGAAAATATTCACTTCTTCGATGACGCGCCGAACATGGAAGGTGTATTCGCTGCGGCCAGACTTGCATGTATCCACGATGAGGTTGAGATCTTCCCAATGCGTTATCAGACCCACGTTGGGTCCTTGGGCTCTGCGCTTTCCTCGGGACAGCAACAGCGAGTGCTTATTGCCCGTGCGCTTTACCGCGAGCCCGGCCTTTTGATCCTCGATGAGGCAACGAGCCACCTAGACGTCGAAAACGAGAAACACATCAATCTCGCTTTGCAGCGACTTTCCATGACACGTGTGGTCATCGCACACCGACCTCAGACCATTTCGGCCGCTAGTCGCGTCATTCGTGTCGCTGATGCCGCTTTCAGCGTAGACCCAGCACATGAGGAAAACAGCATTTGAGGCGTTGGTGCAATATTCACGATTTGAACCAAGGGGCATTATCCATGCTTAATGGTGACAGCACTCTTGCTGAAAGATCCGCCGCAATGATTGTTTTTGTCGATTTATGAACAATTATTCATCGGATACACCAAACGAGCACGAAGCGGACATCAGCGTTGGTGTGGCAACTCGAGTGGCATCCCGGCCCGCGCGTAGGGAGTGGGCAAAAAACAGGCGGGCGATTGAGCTGCTGATTGAGACATTGCTCGGCGAGTGGGACGATGTCGACGATCGCTTGCATCCATTGATCTTGAATAGGGACTTCCTACGTGTGCAGGCGGCCTCCGCGCGTCGCTGGCTTCGAGGTGTGGCTCTCCAAGAATTGCCTGTATCAAGATTCGATGCTGACCGGCAAGTCTTGCCCCGTGTCTGGCGCGTTGCGCAGGAAATGGCCCGCTTGGCGGTAAGAGGCACATCGATTCCAGCGTTAGCACATTTGGCGTGGTCTGTTGATGTGCCGGCGACTGCCGAGCTGATGGAGCTACCGCAGGCTTTCAAGGTCGCACTGCTTGCACAACTTGGTCTAGTTGCTGCGGGACATATCTTGCAAAAGATCGGAGAGGAAGAAACTCAAGCAGAAAACAGCAACGCAGCCAGAGCTGTCTCAACTTCACTTGACGACGTGCTTTCTTTTTTGCATCAAGCCGAAAAATTTGAATGGCTGTCACTTACCGCCGCGCTCAGTCCAGTCGATTCTTTGCTGTTGCTGGACCCGACAGGCGACTTTGCCAATATGCCCGCGCGCTCCCGGGGCCTGTATCGGAACGCAGTGGCGCATCTAGCTCGCCAATCAGGCCTCTCAGAATCGGCAATTGCACACGCCGCGCTAAAATGTGCAAAGGAGACCAATACGCATATCGGCAGCCATCTGTTCGGACATGGTGTCGGGCATATTCTGCATTGTGCGGGTGGCGGGACTTTACTCATTAAGCCGTTTCAGCCCGTACGCTCTGTGAGAATTTATCTGGTTACCCAATTGGTAGTGGCGGTATCTGTGTCATGCGCCCTGATTTTGCTTGCGGCTGGCGGAAAAAGTCTTCCGACGATTCAGATTGCAGCTCTCATATTCGCTGCGTCCGTCACCTCTACCTGGATGGTCAATTACGCCTATCAGCGCCAAGTTAGGCCACGTGAACTTCCAAGCCTTGATTTTTCGGGCGGCGTTCCGTTGGAGGCACGCACCGTCGTTGCTATACCCATCATTCTCTCGGGGGTCGATGGCATCCGGTTGGCGCTGCGCCGACTCGAACAATTGTATTTTTGCGGTCGTGAGCGCCACCTGTCGTATGTCCTTCTCACGGATCTGCATGACAGCGACGTTAAAGATGCAGCGGCAGAGGAGGAAATCGAGCGGGCGATTGCACGTGGCATCACTGAACTCAACAGCCGCTACCTTGAGCACCAGCCTTTTGGTGTCTTCCACCGCCGCCGGGTCTGGAGCGATAGCCAAGGTCGCTGGATGGGTCACGAAAGAAAACGTGGAAAATTACAGCAGCTTAACAAGGTCATGGTAGGCCATGCAGTTAGCGAGTTCTCGTTGGTGGTAGGCGCTGCGGCCCACGTGGTAGGAGCGAGGTATGTAGTAACTCTGGACAGTGACACAATGGTCGAACAGGGCACTGTTCGGCGTCTTTGCGAAGTCATACATCATCCAAACAACCGCCCGAGAGTCCATAGTGATGGGTCTATCACCGGGTACGGACTTATACAGCCTAACGTAATCACGTTACGACCTAGTGCCGAATATTCTTGGTTCAATCGGCTGACAAATCCAGCTGCAGGTATCGATCCATATAGCCAAGTTCAAGCTGACCTATATTTCAATCTATTCGATGAAGGTTCCTTTATCGGTAAGGGTATTTACGACGCGCGTTGGCTTGAAGCGGTCGGCGGTACTCTCGTTGATGAGAGTATCCTCAGTCACGATCAGGTTGAAGGTGCACTTGCTCGGTGTGGAGTTGCTAGGCACATCAATGTATTTGAGGATGCTCCCATTGAATACAGGGAAGATGTCGAAAGGCGCATGCGGTGGGTTCGGGGCGATTGGCAAAATCTTATGTTGGTCTGTTTTGGTAGGTGCGTTTCCCAGAGCGGAACCCCGCAAACAGGGAGGATATCTGCATTAGCCAAATGGAAGATGTTCGATAATGCGCGGCGGAGCCTCGTTTCATCGGCAACGTTGTTGCTATTGCTGTTGGCGCTCGTCGGCAGCGGGTTCAGTGCATACGTTGTTTTGTTATTGGGTGTAGCTGCGGCAGGAGCTCCCTCTGTAGCTCGATGGTTGGTCTCAGTATCGACGCATCTGACAGTATCCTCTGACGCAATTCATCCAAGCCGCCTTGGCTCTCAGTTTCGAGTGGGCGCAGCGGGATTGGCACTTCGATTGGTACTTCTTCCGTTTGAAGCGACCAGAACTCTTGTCGAAGTTGCAAAGACGGTCTGGCGGGTCGTGATGAGCCGTAAAAACCTGCTCGAGTGGCTTCCTTATGGCAGCCACGACGTCAAGCGCAGCGGCCCACGTGAGCGGATCAAATCAAGTTATTTTCAGATGTGGTTTGGAAGTGCGAGCGGAGCAGTAGTCGCATTAGTTTCAGGCACATGGGTAGGCATAGTTCTGGCCACTTTGTGGTTATTGGCACCGCTGATCGCAGCAACGGCATCAGCTCCCCGAACCCATATCCGCGCTGACTTGATGCCTGGTGATCGCGACTACCTGCTCGATTTGGCTCGAAGGACTTGGTCGTATTTCGAAGATTATGTGACGGAGCGCACTCGTTGGCTGGCACCGGATAATGTAAAAACGGGGGATTGCGCTTCGCTGGAGCTTGTGGCTGG
Source organism: Pseudomonadota bacterium (assembly GCA_043746455.1). GTDB lineage: Bacteria > Pseudomonadota > Gammaproteobacteria > Xanthomonadales > Rhodanobacteraceae > Rudaea. Next base: position 21,896 of record JAYTQX010000059.1, on the reverse strand, counting down.
CCGAACTTCGGGCACCAATTTAGGTCTTGGACTTCTTGCGATCGTGTCTGCTTGTGATTTGGGCTTTTTAACGGTTGATGAGATGTTCAAGCGACTTTATGACTCCTTACAGTCGGTGTGTCGTCTCGAAAGACACCGTGGACATCTATTCAATTGGTATGACTTAGACTCCGGTTTTGCGTTACATCCGCGATACGTCTCAACGGTCGATTCAGGCAATTTCCTCGCGTACATTATTATCCTTCGTCAAGCAATAATCGAATACGCAGATCGGCCAGATAACCTTCCTTGTCTTATTAAGGCTCTCGTCTCGACGGCTAGAATTTTTTCATCGATCGGGAAGAGTTACTCGGCTTGTCACGTTGCTGAACTCGTGCAAATTGCAGAAACCTTTGAAAATTGGGAAGTTACGTTTGATGAGAACGGAGTGTTATCTAAACATAGCTCGCTGAGCTCGCTGAGCTCGCGCATCATGACGCTTGAGATGCAGAGCGAGTCGGACGCCGGTATTCGGTGGGCACGTAAGCTGGGGGAATGCGTAGGTCGTCTTGGTCGAGCTGTTGTGCCTCGCGCTGACTTGGAAAGGAAATACGTTGCAGAGCTGGTTGCCCGTTGTGATGAGCTTCTCTGTTGCGACTACGCATTTGCGTATGTTCCGGAAAAGCAGCTTTTCTCTGTAGGATTTTCGTTAGCGTCCGGACTATTCGACGATGCTTGCTACGACATGCTTGCTTCTGAAGCACGATTAGGAATTTATGTCGCGGTAGCGAATGGTGGTGCACCGGCGAGCGCATGGTGGAAGCTAAGCCGGGGCTGGTCGGCGTGGCATGGCGGTTCTGCACTCCTTTCGTGGAGTGGCTCCATGTTTGAATACTTCATGCCTGAACTTGTTCTTCCTACCGTTCGTGGCTCATTAATCGACTCCACGCTTCACTCAGTCATCCGTGTACAACAAGCGCACGGACACAGCCGCGGTCTGCCGTGGGGTGTATCGGAAGCCGGACTGAGTACGCGGGATGAAAATGGTGACTATTGTTACTCCGCACTTGGTATTCCTGTGTTGGGTCTCCAGCCAGACCTTGGCGTGCGGGATGTGGTTGCCCCATACGCGACTGCAATGGCGTTGCTGGTAGATCCGGTCGCCGCGCTAGCCAACTTTCATAACCTGGAGCGATTTAGTGCCCATGGAGAAAGGGGCTTTTATGAGTCGGTTGAGTTCGATCATCACACAGCAGCGCCTAGAGTAGGGCATATCGTTTTCGAATATATGGCACACCATCAGGGCATGTCTTTGCTCGCTTTCGTTGATGTTCTTGCTGGAAGTCCCATGCAAAGAAGATTTTCGAGCGACCAGAAGATGGCCGCGTCAATGGCACTGCTAAATGAGCGCATTCCCGATTGGGCCATTCTCGGCAAGTGCTCCAAGAAATCCGTTTGAGCTCAGCGACGAAATTTAGAGGAGAATATCTAGTGCGCAATTCGGAACAATGTGAAGTCCGTCTCGCAGGCGAAACACCCAGGTTCACATCGCAGGTTAATCTAGTCCCTTTTCGTACGCGCAAGTTCAAGTCTCCACATATCGCCTTGGTCAATAAACATCTGCAGGTGGATGGCCAGAATCTGCTTGAAGACTACGCTTTTGGAGTGGCTCGCAGAAGCGAGAAAGATCTCTTTAAGAAAGAGTACAAGACTTTTTTTGCTGAGCGCTATGGGTCACCGTCATCCATGGGGCATGGAGGAGGAGGCAGAGTCGGCGCGGATGTGAGTTTTCAGGTCAAGGGTATCGGAATAACGCCTGTAGTTTGTCGGCGAGGAGTTGACTTCTGCTACCGAAACGGTGAGATGCTCCTAGCAGAAGCTATACGGGAAACCATTTGGGGCGAAGTGTTCGACGTTGCGTTGCCATATGGCGCGACGCGCAGTCCTTGCGCTATATCAACCGGAACGCTTTGTGCGTTGCCGCCCAATGATGTAACCGGAGTGAAGCTTGAGCGGGGACTGCATGTTCGCGAGAATGCTCCACGCCTGGCGCACTTTATGCGCGCAACATACTTTAAAGCCCAAGGTGCTGTTCAGTCGTCATGGCCACATGACTACGAGCGGGTCTCTGTAGCAATCAATGAAATGTCCTCATATCTTCCGAACGAATCTATCGACCCCGTCCATTTAATGGACGCTGAGTTTTTAAAACGCGGGCTGACCACCATGGCCGAGCGCCTGGCTGCGCAGCTGGCTGCCGCGCGCGCGCGTAGACTTGCTCATGGCGCATTGGTTTCTTCGAATTTTTGTCTTGACGGACGATGGATTGACTACGGATCGGCGCATTGGAGCCCGGTGCATGCCACAGGCAAACACTTTGAAGCATCTTTTTGGTACGACGAAAAAAAAACGATGACTGCCTTAAGCGACTTTTGCTGGCAGCTTCGTCGGCATGGCAAATGCAAAGACATTCCTCATGACGTCGAGTGGTTGGGTGATGATTTCCGGACTGCTTTAGATCTTCGTCAAAAGGTTGAATTCCTGTCCCTGGCGGGCTTTTCCGAGGAGGATCTCGTTCAAGCCCGTGGTGTCAACTTTGCGGCGGGATTAGCCTTGGGAAAGGCAATTTTCACGATTGCTCGCGCCGGTAGAACCGAGCGGTTCACTGGTGAGGATGAGGCTCTTGGGGGGTATGGTGACTACGATGTGAGCACAATTATGGCCACGCTGTCGGTTGCAAGCGACGCCGTCGGAGCGGACGTGATGCTGCGGCCGCTCCTCGAGAACGAACGGTTGCGCGTGCAGCTCATCACTGCGTACACGCACTTTCTGCGAGAGTCACTTGCACGGGTACGGCATAGCGGCGGCGACATTGAATTGTTTCGCCGTTCGATAATCACAAAGATGCTGAACAGATCTGCGCACGTCGGACTGCTGTACGGCGCATGCTTGATTGATGATATCAACGAGAGGCTGGAATCTACGCGAGAAAAGCCGAATGTTAGACAAGCGAAGATGTCCGCCCTGCTCGACAACGTCCGCTCGTGCGCAGGCGTTCTGCTTTCGGGTGGGGTCACTAATGATGCTCGATTGTGGCAAGGGGCGGGAGTCGACTCTAGGATGCGGATACCGCTAGCTAACGTGCCCTGGAGTGTTCAAGTCCATCAGCTAGATGCCGGAGTCTATCCTGTGCTGAAGGACGCGCGGCTAGCTGAAGCCATCGCTGGTATGCGGATGGAACCGGGATGAAGCTCGAGCGGCCGAACAATGTAGAACCGGGCTATTACAAAGTGCTCGGCACAATACTTCACCTCCTTGCATGGGGGGGGCTGTATTCGTCAATGTCCCTTGATGAGGTGATGGATATAGTCGCTCCTTCTATTTACCATCGCCAATGCTTGATTGCGTACAACCGCTACGGAACGCCGGTAGGATTTCTCAGCTATGGTTTTTTTGCAGCCGATACAGATGCGGCTTGGCGCCAGTCCGGCGGTCATCGCTTGGAGTCAAGCGAATTCGATGAAGGTGGATCACTTTGGGTGACGTGTTTTGTTTGCCGTTTGGGCTATGCGCGACAGTTTGCGCGATCGGCACGAACGATGATGCCGAAAGGCTACAAGACGGCGCTTTCAATTCGTGCTCGGTCTGATGGAGTACGTAAACCGGTCCGACAATGGCATGCGATTTAGTCGAGCCTGTCGGCGTTCAAATAAGTACAAAGGAGTACGCGGAAGATGAGCATTGTTCTGGAACCCGTTGGTGCAGGTTTGGGGAAGATGGCTTCTTCGGAGGATGTTTTGGTCAATGTAATCGGAAAGCGTCCGGAAAATTGGGAGGTGGGAGCGCTGACGGTCACTGAAAGTTTTCGAACGATGACTGGGGACGAGGCTGAGCGAAACAGGTATGGCGAGGGAAGTGTCGTACCTATCGGTGAGTGGCATGACTGCTCCATTGAGAGTCTTTTGACAAAAGTGGATGTACTTGATCTTCACCACAATGTGGTCTCACATTTTTGTATTGACACTGAAAGTCGTGCGAAAGCCACTCAATTTATAGAGTTCGCACGTGGCTTACATGCACATGAATTGATACTGAATCTTTCTGAGCTAGGTATCCATATCGAGCGCGATATATTTACCAGTCTGGCGAATCGTTTCCAACTTTCGCTGGAGCCGCGGTTCCTCGGCCTTAATTTCAATTCTCCCCGGCTTTCAACCTGTACTATTGACAAAAGCACCAACACATTGGTTGGCCTTCATATCGACACATGGGATCACGGCCTCCCTGATGTGAGGCGCGTATCGCGTCCGCGCATGTCTGTGAACTTAGGGCCAGGAACCCGTTGGTTTCTCTTCGCGCCTTACTCGCTCGACGAGCTTTTGAAACACCAGGAGTGTAATGATCATCATGGCAATGAATTTCATCCAAACGTTGGAAAACTTATAAGTCAACGTGTTTTGCGGCGCGTGTTCGCACTTCGCTTGCTTCCAGGAGAGGGGTATGTGGCTAGTACCGACGCACTCATCCACGAATCGTCAACACGTGGGTCGTCCGACGCAAACATCAACTTGCAGTTTCTGCTGCAAGTACGGTCGCCCGAGGACGGTCATGAGTTCGGCTGAAGCCACTCCGCCCTATTTCCTTAGCGTAACGTTTTGATGGCGTCTGCAGCATGCCATCGGGTCGGGCAGCCGCCGATCAGAGACTTTTTGTCCTTGCGCTGCAGGTCCAGGTACAGGACCGTCACGACCAAAATCTGTCATACCGGTTCAATGGTCCGATAGGCCTTCCTCATCGCTGACAACACGAGAAGGAGCGCCGGTTGATCGGGGCCGGTCTGCCCTGTCATAGCCGCGTGGGCGCATGGAAAAGTGGGTGCCGGCGGAACCCGCACCCCAGGGATCCACGCGCTCGAAAACGTCCTTTAACTCGTACTCCTCGATGATGTGCCAAAGCTGTGCACCGAAGGCTTGGGGCATAGCTTCGTCAAAAGTAGGCAACTCGCAGCCGCAGGCCATGGCTAGCGCGGTGATCTCTGAACCTGGCCCCTCAAAACAGAGCCCAAGAAGCGATAATTAAATGGCTACTTGGAGACTCCCATGAAGAACTTTGTACGTCGCCGTTTCACCGATGATTTCAAATCCCAAGCCGTGGCGTTGTCCGACGAGCTTGGACGCACCGAAGCGGCGCGCCAACTGGAGATGTCGGTCAAGACCCTCAAAATTGGGTAGGCCTTGCTCATGCCGGCAAGCCATTCTCGTCGCTTGATCGCAAGCCGGTCAGCGAGCCCGATTCGGAGCTGACACGGCTGCGGGCTGAGAACGCGCGGCTGCGGATGGAGCGTGACATCCTAAAAAAAGCGACGGCGTTCTTCGCCAAGGAGTCCATATGAGGTACGCCTTCGTCGCGAAGCATCGGACTTGCTACCCCGTATCGATCATGTGTCGGGTGCTGGAGGTATCCAGTGCCGGCTTCTACGGCTACCTGACGCGCTGTGCCACGCCGCCACCCGATCCGGATGCCGCATTGCGTGAGAGCGTACGTAGCGTGCACCAACAAAGCCGCCGCACCTACGGTCGGCCACGCATCGTTCGCGCCTTGCGCGATCTTGGCCATACCATTGGCCCCAAACGTGTGCAGCGCCTGATGCGTGAGGCTGGTTTGCGCGGCGTGTGCAAAGGCCGTTTTACACCACGACTGAAAGTGCGCATACCCGACCGATCGCCGATAACGTACTTAAGCGACGCTTTGAGGTGGATGCGCCAATCAACGTATGGGTTAGTGACATCACCTACCTACCGACCAAGGAAGGCTGGATGTACCTAGCGGTGGTGATCGCGTTGAAGACTCGCCAGGTACTGGGTTACAGCCTGGCTGATCGCATGCCCGTTGACTTGGTCCGGCAGGCCTTCGCCAACGCTTGCATCGCATCGCCGACGGACGCAGGAGTGATCTTTCATTCTGATCGCGGCAGCCAATATGCCAGCAACGACTTCACCCATGACCTCACCTCACGGGGCTTCGTGCCCAGCATGAGCCGCAAAGGCAACTGCTGGGATAACGCCGTGGCAGAAAGCTTCTTCGCCACGCTCAAGGCCGAGGAAGCCAACGGCGTCTATGCGACCCAAGCTGATGCCTACGCCGGTGTCACTGCCTACATTCACGGCTTCTACAATCCAACCCGCTTGCACTCAGCACTTGGCTACTTGTCACCGAACGATTATGCAAAGAGACTGAGAAACAGCGCGCAACTAACGACGTAACCACCGGCTTTAAGGGCTCCGTTTGAAGGGGGCAGGTTCAAAATGATCGAATAAGAGTGTCGCGCACAAGGTGCGCTCCTACAGTGGCTCAATGGCGCCGGGCAGGCTACCTTTCCTCTGGGCGCAGCGCCGCTTGTTCGATTGCGGATGCGCTGCGATTCGGTTATTCGCACCTATTCCCGCAAACGCGGCACACCCAATTCACTGCGTTCTTCAATCGTGACCGGCCGCGTATCCACTCCGCCAGCCTTGGGATTGAACGGCAGAGGCACAACGGCCTCTCCTCGTGCGAACGCCAGCGCATTGCGATAGCTCTGCTGCGCGAGAACCGCGTCGCCCTGCCCGGCATGCAGATCGCCGAACGCTTCCCACACGGACGCGCTGGGCGCAAGCGCCAGCACGCGCTGCAGATAGGTTTGCGCCCTGCTCCACAGCTTGAGGCGGATGCACATGCGGCCCATCGTGAGCAGCAGACTGGGATCGTTGGGATGCTCGTTGAGCCAGCCTTCGGCGCGGCGCAGACGGGCGTCGATATCGTGGTTGCCGAGGGTGCCGTAGGTTTCGATCAGCAGCGGCGACCATTCGCGGCGTAGCGCGGACTCGACTTCATCCATCGCCGGCAGGATCAGGCCAAAGCTCGCGGCGCGGCGCGCGTACGCATCGATGATCGCCGGCACGCGACGCTGTGCCTTGGGCAGCTGCGACCAGAGCGTGTTGAGCGTTGCGCCGTCGGGCGATGTGCTGAGGGTCGCCACGAGCACTTTCGACTCCAGCGCGTTGTAGGCGCGGGTGCCGAAGGCGCCGCTTTTCTGCAGCGGCTCCAGCGCCTGGCGCGCGCGCCGCAGGTCGCCGCTGGCCAGTGCGGCCAGCGCCAGCTCGCGCCAGCCGGCCGGCGTCAGGCTGCCGCTGTCCGATTCGGGTGCGAGCAAGGCGACCGCCTCGCTGAACTTGCCTTCGCGACGCAGCGCGCGCGCGCGCAAGACCCGCGCGGCCTGCGGCGCCGACTGCGATGCCTGATCCAGCGATTCGAGCGCGCGCGCATGTTCGCCGCGACGCGATGACGCTTCGGCCGAACCGAGCAGGGCCGCACCGCGCAGGCTGTCCAGTCGCGAGGCACGATTGAGGTCGCGTTCGGTGTCGCTGTGACGACCTTCGGCCAGGGCGATCAACCCGTCGTTCATGCGCCGACGGCTGACCCGTCGATGTCGACGGGAGAATGCGCCGAACGGCCAGCGCACAAGCCACCACACGACGCTGAGCACGACCCAGAAAAGCAGCAGCGTCAGTACGGCGCCGATGACCGTGCGCTCGGCGTACCAGCCGTGCATCTGCACGTAGACGTAGCCCGGATCGCTCGCCGCCCAGTGCCAGCCGAACGCGACCAGCGCCGCGATGATCAGAAAGCCGAGAATCCAGCGCCACAGCTTCATGGCTTGGCTCCGCCAGCAGCGCTACTGGAAGCAGCAGGTGTCGCATTCGCTGCCGGAGCCGGGTTTGCCGCATCGGGCTTGAGACCTTGAACGGTGCGCAGATTACGCAATTCGGTGAGGGCCGCGCCAAGGTGCACCGGTGCGCTGGTCGGCAACGCGGATCCAAGCTGTTTGAGCGTGACGCGCGCCTGTTGCACGTCGGGATTGTTGTCATCGAACTGTGTCGACAGCGCGGCATCGACGCGCTGCAAGGCGGCGGCGTAGGCATTGCTGTCATAGGCCAGCAGGGCGGCCTGCGCCTGGGCCAGATCCAGCCCGGCCAGCTCGCGCGCAAACCGTGCATCGGCCACGGCCAGCGGCGCGCCGTTGGAGCGCTGGACGCTGATGACGCTGGCGAGCGCGTGCTTGATGCGCTCCCATACGGTCGGGGCCTGCAGCGACGTGGCCTGACTGTCCAGCGGCTTCAACGGCAGCGTGGCGAGATCCGCTCGCAGTTCCGTCAACTGCTGCAGGGAACCGGCCTGATTGGCCGGCTGGCTCTTGGCCAGCGCGTCGCGCTCGGTGGTAATGTCTTGACGCACGATGCTGAAGGCTGGATCGCTGACCGCTGCCAGCGTCTGATCGGCCAGCGTATATGCGGCGGCGGCTCCCTGTGCGTCATGAAACAGCGTGTAGCGTTCGTTCGCCATGCGCAGCAGCGATTCGGTTTCGTCCAGCAGCGTCGTCTCGTGACCGGAGACGGTTTTCTCTGCCAGCTTGGCGACCGAATCCTCGAGATTGCGCGTGCGGTCGGCCTGGCTCAGCAGTTGCTCGCGCAGCGAGCGGTTGACCTGATCCGCATCGCTGAGTCGCTGGTTGAGGCTGGTGCGTTCGCCGCTGACGCCGGTGAGCGTGGTTTCCAGCGCGCCGACGCGCTGCTGCAGAGTGGCAAGGCTGCTGCTGCCGGCTTCGCTGAGCTGCTCTTGCTGCCATTGGCGCCAGCCAACGTAACCCGCACCGCCAATCGCGATCAGCGCCAGCCATACCGCAAGTGCCACGCCGCCGCGCGAGCCCGGCTCACGCTTCACCGGTGCGGGACGCAACGGCCGAGTCGCGTCGGCACGTGCGGAATTCGAAGCTGGCGTGTCTGGACTGGTCAGGCTCGGATCGGCGGGCGTCGGATCGGGGCGGATGCTCTCGGGCACGGCATTCTCACTTTGGTTTGTTGGTGCGGTTTGTCTGCGTGACTCTCCGTCTCATGCTACCAGCCCAAGCGATACGGGTCGTAGCAAGCGCTTGTGAAGAAGCCGTATGAAACTTCTTGGTGGAAAATGCGGCGAAAAATCAGACCACGCGAGAGGCGGCATCGAGCATGTCGGCCGATAGCGCCGATGCCGCCTGCACGACGTGGACAAAGCCTGCCGCACTCGCGGCATCCGCCAGTCGTTCACTGCTGACCACCGCCGTGGCGGCGTGCAGTCGAGCCATGGAAGGTGGCGGCAACAGCTTTCCAAGATTGTTCAGTGCCTCAACGCTCGACAGCAGCACCAGTGCCGAATCGGGCAACGTCAGCAGGGCATTGAAATGGCGACGATCGAGCCGTGGCGCCGCGCGCTGATACACGTGGACTTCGCGAAACAGCGCGCCGCGTGCGACCAGTTGCTGGCGCAGCAGGCCGCGACCGCCCGGCGCACCGATCAACGTGACACGATTACCGTCGATATCCTGCAACAGCGGATGATCGAGCAGGCCTTCGCTGTTCTGTGTCGCCGGCACAATAGGCGCAGCTGAGCCGTGTCGGCGCAGCACTTGCGCCGTAGCCTGGCCAACGGCCATCACCGTCGCCTTGGTTCGCAGCGGCAGCAGGGCCACGGCAAACCGCACAGCCGCCGGGCTGGCAAAGATCAGCAGATCGTCCTTCCATGCTGCCAACAGCCCCGCATGCGCGGCGGCTGGGTTTAACACGCGGCGCAGGGACAGTCCCGGTAACATGAGTGGGATTCCACCACGCAAACGCACTTGTCGGGCCATTGCCGCAGCCGTTCCAGCGGGGCGCGTTATCACCACGATGCGGCCGCGCAGATTTTCACCGCGTGCGAGAATTTGCCGCTGCATCTGCGCATCGCATCCGGTCGTCAGCATTGGCCGTAAGTGTAACGGCTACCTACAATCCGGCATTCACTTTCCACGGACTACCGATCACGTGAGCAGCACCGAACTCCTCAAGCGGACACACGCCGAGCAAGCGCAGCAGCTGGTTCAGTTCATGCGCGATGAAATTCCCATGGCGCGGGCGATGGACATCCGGCTGGGCGATTGCAACGAAAACCACCTCACCCTGCTGGCGCCGCTGAAACCCAACGTCAACGACAAAGGCAGCGCGTTTGGCGGCAGCCTGGTCAGTGTGATGACCTTGAACGGCTGGGCGCTGGTGGAGCTGGCGCTGCGCGAGCATGGCGAGGACTGCGACCTGTTCGTGGGCGAGTCCAGCGTGCATTATCTCGCGCCGGTGCTGCAGGATTTTCGCAGCGATGCCAAGCTGTCGGCGCACGCCGACTGGGCGACTTTTTTCCGCACGCTGGATAACCGCGGCAAGGCGCGCATCGAAGTCAACTGCGCGGTGCCCGGCGACCAGGGCAAACCAGCAGCCACGCTTTGCGCGCGCTTTGTCGCCAAGCGCCGCTAGAACGCCAACGAAGTTCCAGCGCGGCGCCGGGCTTTACCGGCCACCAGCGCCTAAAGACGGCTCGCAATCGCTTGGGGCAGAATAGGCCGATATCTGGCGAGTCGACGATGTGTCGATCGGCGCCGATACCGCCGCTTCAAACCAAGGCAGACAACCATGCGCCGCGTATTGAGCCTCTTCGCCATTGCTTTCGTCCTTCAGCTATCCGGTTGCGCCACGCAAAAGCGCAGCGATACGCTGACCACGACGCTCACCGCCTACGCCAGCCAGGTGCGCTGGGGCGATTTTCAAAGCGCGGCGATGTTTATTGATCCCAAGATCCAGGCCGATCACCCGTTGACCGCGCTGGATATCGCGCGCTTCAAGCAGGTCAGGGTAAGCCAATACGACGCGGGCAATGGCCCGGTGCCGGCAGGCAAGGACGAAGTCCGGCAAACCGTGCATATTGGCCTGATCAACGAAAACACGCAGACCGAACGCAGCATCGCCGACCACCAGACGTGGCGCTACGACGAGGCCAGCAAGCACTGGTGGCTGACGAGCGGGTTACCGGACATCACGCAGCAATAATTGATCTGCAGTAATTGGATCTGCAGTAATTAGATCCGCCGTAATTGATCCGCAACGAGCGATCGGCCGGAATCGATCGGCCAGCCACCCACTGCGGTGGCCGCGCTCCCCGTATAATCGCCGGTTTACCCGGATAGGCCCGCCCTGCGTGCCTGTGGAAACACGATGAACGACTTTCTGCACAAGCTGCCCGAATTTATCGGCAACCACGCCGCCCTGGCGGCGCTGTTCGTGATCCTGCTGGTCGCCTTGATCGTGACGCAGATCGCCGAACTCTTCAGCAAGACGCGCGTGTTGACGCCGGCCGGACTGACGCTGTTGATCAACCGCGAGAGTCCGCTGCTGATCGACCTGTCGGCGCTGGCGGACTTCGAAAAAATGCATGTGCCTGGCGCCAGGCACGTGCTGATGAGCCAGTTCGATCCCGAGAGCAAGGACCTCGCCAAGGCGCGCGAGCTGCCCGTCGTGGTCATGGACAAGGATGGCCGCGGCAACTCGGTCAAGGCCTCGCAGCGGCTGGTCAAGGCCGGCTTTACCAAGGTCCATTCGCTGGGCGGCGGCGTGCTGGCATGGCAGCAGGCGCAGCTGCCGCTTGCCAAAGGCAAGAAGTAAAAAACGCGCTTCGGCTTGGCTTCGGTCAGGCGAGAAGCCGGGGGTTTCGCCGGTGCCGGCCAGACCTCGCGGCCACGGCATCGGTACGCTTCGGCCTTCACCCCGACCCGCGACGCCTCCTTATAGGTGATGAATGCCCGCGCGGCCGTTGAGAATCTGCGCCAGCACGTCGGGCGCGTATTCGAAGGAGTCGTAGTACAGGTGATCCTCCGGCAATCCGGCGTCCAGAAACAGCCGATGCCCCGCGTCGATCATCGCCGGCGGCCCGCTCATGTAGACGTCGTAGCCGGACAGGTTCGGGTGATCGAGCAACAGCACTTCGTGCACCAGGCCACTGCGCATGTCGGCCGCCTGCGCGGGATCGGAGACGACGGCGTGGAAGCGCAGGTTCGGCGCCGCAGCGGCCCAGCTTTCGGCCAGCGCAGGCATGTAGATATCCGTCGCGCTGCGTGCGCCCCAGTAAATGTCCATCGGCCGGCGCGTGCCCAGCGCCAGAAAGTGTTCGACGATCGCCTTGATTGGCGAAAAGCCCGTGCCGCCAGCCATGAAAATCATCGGCCGCTCGGAATCCTCGCGCGGCACGAAGGTGCCCAGCGGGCCTTCGATACGCAGTACGTCACCGACCTTCAGACTTTCGTAGACCCACGAGGTAAAGCCGCCGCCCACCGCCTGGCGCACGTGCAGCTCGATCATCCCGTCCATCTGTGGTCCATTCGCGATGGAAAACGGCCGATGCTTGCCGTTTTCCAGCACCACATCGAGATATTGACCGGGCACCCAGTTGAGTTTGGTCTCGCCCGGCGCCGGCAGCAGATGCAGACCGACGGCATCGCTGGCCAGCCGCCATTTGTCCGACACCACCACGTTCAGCTGACGCCGGGCGATGGCTTCCACCGAGGTGACTTCGCGCACGTCCAGCAGCAGGTCGCTGGTCGCGGTGGCCTGGCACAAAAGCACCGCGTGATGCGCCTTGTCGCTGGCGGTCAGCGCCACTGGCGGGTTATGCGTGTACGCACACTGGCCTTGCAGCAGCGTCGCCTTGCAGCTGCCGCACACGCCGGAACGGCAGGAGTACGGCAACGCAATGCCGGCACGCTGCGCGGCTTCCAGCACCGGCTCGTCGGCCGCGACGGGGAACTGCCGACCGGAGGATTTGATGGTGGCAGTGAACACCCTGAGTTTTCCTGATGCATTGTCGCGGCGGTGCGAGCGGACAACAATGGCGGTTCAACCGGCAGGAATCAACGATGACCACGACAACATCCCCGATCTGGAAGCAGAGTACCGACTTGGAACGGCTCAATAACGGTTGCAAGAACACCGCGATGGAGGTGCTGGGCATCCGCCTCACCGCCATCGGCGACGACTGGCTGCAGGGCACCATGCCAGTCGATCACCGCACGCATCAGCCGTATGGACTGCTGCACGGCGGCGCGTCGGTGTTGCTGGCTGAAACTCTGGGCAGCAGCGCGGCCATGCTCACGCTCGATCCGGAAAAGGAGCTCTGCGTCGGTCTTGACATCAACGCCAACCATATCCGCGGCGTGCGCAGCGGCATCGTCACCGGCACCGCCCGACCCTTGCATCTTGGCCGCACCACCCAGGTGTGGGAGATCCGCATCGAGAACGAGGAAGGCTCGCTGGTATGCATGTCGCGGCTGACCATGGCCGTGGTGCCCGCGCGCGTCATCGGGGCGACGTTGAAGTGAAGACCGGCGTAGCCATTTTCCAGAGGGTCAATACCGCCGACGTCATCGCCCGCACGGCCGATCTGTCTTGAACCACGACGCACCCTACGCAAGACTCAGCCCCGACTGCGTTCTCGACGCGGTTGGTGCCTGCGGCCTGTGGACCGACGGCCGCCTGCTCGCCCTCAACAGCTACGAGAATCGCGTCTGGCAGGTCGGCGTCGAGGAGGGGCCGCCGGTCATCGCCAAGTTCTATCGGCCCGAGCGCTGGAGCGATGCCGCCATTGTCGAGGAACACGCCTTCACGCTGGAGCTGGCCGCCGCCGAACTGCCGGTGGTGGCGCCGCTGGCATTCAGCGGCGAAACCCTGCTGCGACACGACGGCTTCCGTTATGCGCTGACGCCGCGTCGAGGCGGTCGCGCGCCGACGCTGGAATCGCCCGATCAACTGCAGTGGCTGGGTCGATTGATTGCGCGCATGCATGTGGTCGGAGCGCGTGAAAAATTCGCGCACCGCGGCACGCTCGATCGCGACACCATGGTGTGGGAGTCGATGCGGGCCGTGCTCGATTCATCGCTGCTGCCAACGTCCCTGCACGATCACTATCGCGCCGCCGCCGAACGGCTCGATGCGGCGATCGCGCAACGGCAATCCGCCATCGGTCCGGTACGGCAATTGCGCCTGCACGGCGACTGCCATCCGGGCAACGTGCTTTGGACTGACGACGGCCCGCACTTCGTCGATCTCGACGACGCCCGCACCGGCCCCGCCGTGCAGGATCTGTGGATGCTCGGCACCGACGCGCGCACCATGGAAGCGATGCTCGAAGGCTATCGGCAGTTTCGCGATTTCAACGACGACGAGCTGATGCTCATTCCCGTGCTGCGCGCCATGCGCCAGATGCATTACGCCGGCTGGATCGCCGCACGCTGGCATGATCCGGCGTTCCCCACCGCCTTCCCTTTTGCCGCCGAGTCGCGCTGGTGGGAGCAGCACATCGCCGACCTGCATGAGTTGGCCGACGAGCTGGCATAGCGCCACATTTTGTAGGAGCGCGCTTGCGCGCGATGGGCGCTCGCGAATGTCCAAGCATCGCGCGCGAGCGCGCTCCTACGGTTTATCGTGTCCACCTCGCTTTTCGATTCTGTTTTTTGAATCCCCATCCTTTCAACGTTTCCGGAGTTCTGCATGCGCCTCGTTCTTTTCCGCCTGATCGGCATCCTCGAAATTGCCGGGGGCTTTTACGGCGTGGTCGCCGCACTGCGCCGGCTGCTGCCGCTGGGTTCGACCCACGAAAACATCTTCGCGCTGATCGAGCTGGCCCTGTTTGCTTTTGTGCTCGTCGCTGGCGTGCTGCTATTGGATAACAGCGAGCGCGGCATCCGCTTGTCGAGCTGGGCACAGCTGCTGCAACTGCCGCTGATCGCCACGTCGGCATTCAGCTACGCGCTGTGCAGCGGCGCCTTGGTGAATGTGTTTTCCACCTTGCACATGCCGCCACGCCTGGGCCTGGACTGGCGCTTCGGCATCCAGAGCTTCGTGCTGGCGCTGGCCGGGCCAGCCACTTCACGACTAGGAATAAATCTGATCGCGCTGCTGTCGTGGCTGGCGCTAAGGTGGCGTTGAGAAGCCGCCGTCCCGCTATCGATATGGCTGCTGCCAGAGCAGTCGTGCCTAAAGATCGGCGGCCGCTGTGACCTGCAGTTTTTTCGTTGGCTGTCCGCGCCGATAGTCCGCCCGGAGATTGCCATGGCACATCGCAAATACGAAAACCCGAAGCAGGGATTTACACAGATAGTTCCTCGACGAAAAGCGAGGCGAAGCGAATTCGCTACGCAGGAAGACGTGTTGTCGCGAGGGGGAATCGTTGCCGGCCCTTACGGCACGCCGGGCTTCCGATACCACGGCGGAGAAGCCAACGTTTCCGGCAGGCCGGTGCGTGAAAGAAAAACGATCAGCAGCAAAACTTCCTTGGAAATGCAGGCCCGGTATCCACTGGAAAGGCAGCCCATCACCGTGTCGCATCGAGAAGACGGGCATGGGACGGGCGCTTTTTGGGATCACTACACCCTGCGTAGGGCAACGCAACGCGGCACAGCAATCAGCCACCATCGGGATCTGGATCCGGTAGTTGCACCCGCCGGCCCTGGCAAGAGAGGGCAATTCGCCGGCCCCATGCCCGGCCATGAGCCGCAATCCAGCACTGGCCTTGGTCGTGGGCTGCTGTTCATTGCCGGTGGCAACTACGGCCTGAACTCGGAAACGCCCCGCAATAAGGCCCACGTGCCAAGCGGCGATGCCGAGGCGCGCCATAAGCTGCGAGGCCAGCATGAGACCTATCTACTACAACAAGCCAAACTCACCGGTCGACCGGTGCTGTCCGTGTGCGGTGGTTCATGGCGAGTGCTCGAATCTTTTGGCGGCAGCACGCGCGGAGTGCAGCCCAACACGCACCAGACAAGAAAGATGCCCTATCTGACGACAACAGGCGCGATTGCCAAAGTCGCCTCCGAACACGGCATCAGCATCAGTCCCGGCACCATGCTGTCCGACATGTTCAAGGACGAACAAGGCAACAGGCCGACCAAGGTCAATAGCGCCCATTGGGCGGTAGCGGAGGAGAGCGCGCAGGGGCGGTTGAAAGGCGTTGCTCTCGTGGGGTCGACGAAAAATCCCCTGCTGCAGGTAAGTGCACGCGGCCCTACTGCGCTGGACCCTCCTTATATCGGTAAAACAGGCGACTTCCACCATAGCAGCGTAGAAGCCTTCGAGAGCCGGCACGGCGCACCGATCATGGGCATCCAGTGGCATCCCGAGGCCTACGATCGCGGATTTACCGCCACCGAGCAGCAAGCCAATCATCGTCTGCTGAATTCGATGGCGAAGGCGGGTGATACCTACGACGCACGGCGGGAAATGACCGCCGATTTCAGCAAATGGGTCAATTCAAAACGCCTGCTTCCCATGCGACTGGCAAATAACAAGGCATTTCAAGTGGCGCGTCGCAATACAAGACTATCGAAATAACCTGCGCGTGCGGCTGACGCTCGACTGAAGTCCAACCGCACCCCCGGTCATCCGTGGCTATGATCGGCGCAGATCTAAAAATCCGAGTCGTGGTGACACCGGTCAAGGTGAAGGACGCCAGGGAGGTTTCTTCGGCCGCCGCTTCTGGAAAGGCCGGGCACCAGCCTTTCGCTTCCCTGCGGTTGCATGCTGGATCGGCGACAATCCTCGTGCCCTGTCTAGCGGGTGCCAACGCCGCATCGACCGGCTATCGCCATCGTAGGTCGCTGTCGAGCTGACGCCCTGGCTTCTTGCATAGAAGATTCATTCATCCCAATCGAGACATGCCCATGGCCCGCACCTGTTTCATTGAACTCCCCGCCGCCAACATCGTTGCCGCCAAGCAGTTCTATACCCGGGCCTTCGGGTGGGAGCTGACCGATTTCGGGCCGAGTTACGCGTGCACCCTGACCGGCGATGTCGACATCGGCCTGCAGGGCGACAGGGATGAAGCCCCGCGTGCGCCGCTGCCGGTCATCGCGGTGGACGATCTGGAAGCGGCGCTCGAGGCGGTAACCGCGGCTGGCGGCGCCATCGTCAAGCCAATTTTCAGCTTCCCCGGCGGTCGCCGCTTTCATTTTGTAGATCCCAACGGCAACGAACTGGCCGTATTAAAGTCCGATTGACGACAGCAGGAAATCATTGCCCGTAGCGTTGAAGGACGGCGATGCTGCGCCACAGCATTCGATCGGGAAAAACGCTAATCTGCCTCCTCCTCGATCACCCCATGGATCTCCAATGGACCTGCCGCCGATGAATTTCCGCACCCGCAAGTGGGTGAAGCCCGAAGACCTCAATCCCAACGGCACGCTGTTCGGCGGCAGCTTGCTACGCTGGATCGATGAAGAGGCCGCGGTGTACGTCATCGGTCAGCTCGGCAACAGCCGCGTGGTGACCAAATACATGTCGGAAATCAATTTCGTCAGCTCGGCGCACCAGGGCGACGTGATCGAGATGGGTATCAGCGCCATCCGTTTTGGCCGCACCTCGATCACCTTGCGCTGCGAGGTGCGCAACATGGTCACGCACAAAAGCATCCTGACCATCGATGAGATCGTCTTTGTGAACATGAGCGCGGATGACCAGCCACTGCCGCACGGCCGCACGGCGGCGATCATCGACAGCACCGCCAGTTGAATCGAGTGCTCGATCGCCAGCGCGGCCTTTGATGACGATCGTGCGAGCGCCGCACGCTATCATGGGCGAATGAATACGCCCTTGCCCGCTGATCCTGCCGCCCTGCCCGTCATCCGCCTGAAGTCCGACCGCAACCCCGGCCATCCGTGGGTATGGTCCGCCCAGCTTTACAAGCCCGAGGCGCGGCTGCCGCCCGGCACCGTGGTCGAAGTGCAGGATGCAAAAGGTCGCTTTGTAGGCCGTGGTTTCTGGAATGGCCACGCGCGCATCGCGCTGCGCCTGCTCACGAACGATGAAACCGAAAGCATCGACGCCGACTGGATCGCCCGACGCATCGACAGCGCGGTGCAACTGCGACGCGAACTGCTGCAGATCGATCACACCACGGACGCATGGCGCGTGGTGCACAGCGAGGGCGACGGCCTGTCCGGGCTGATCGTCGATCGCTACGCCGATATTCTGGTGATCGAGTATTTCGCCGCCGGCATGTGGCGTTTTCGCGAGGCCATCCACGCCGCCCTGCTCGTCCATTTTCCCGGTACGCGCTTGTACTGGTTTGCCGAATCGCACGTGCAGAAGCAGGAGTCGTTCGACTGCCGCAGCGGCGACGTTCCCACCGCGGTGCAGGTGCACGAACACGATCTGCGCTTTCACGCGGCGCCGGGCTCGGGCCACAAGACCGGCTTCTTCGCCGACCAGCGCGACAACCGCCGCCGCTTTGCCGAACTGACGCGCGGCAAGCGCGTGCTCGACCTGTGCTGCAACGCCGGCGGTTTCGCCGTGCACGCGATGGCTGCCGGTGCGCTGACGGCAACCGGCGTGGATCTGGATGCGGGCATCCTGGAGATCGCCCGCGCCAATGCGCAGGCCAACAACGTCACGGTGAATTTCGAGCAGGCCGATATCTTCGACTGGGTGCGAGCCGCCGTGGCGCGCGGCGAACAGTACGACGCGGTGATTCTCGATCCGCCCAAACTCACCCGCGACCGCAGCAAGGTGTTCGACGCGCTGAAAAAATATTTCGCAATGAACCGCATGGCGCTCGATGCGATCGCGCCGGGCGGCATCCTGCTGACGTGCTCCTGCACGGGTCTGGTGAGCGAGGCGGATTTCCTCGAGATGCTTCGTCGCGTGGCGCTCAACGCGGGTCGCGAGATTCAGGTGCTTGAGGTGCGCGGTGCAGGCGCCGATCATCCATTCCGTACCGACGTGCCCGAGGGGCGCTATCTGAAGGCCGTGTTCTGCAAGGTGCTGTAAGCGTGTAGACAACACGGGTCAATGCGATACGCCCCTGCAACCGTCTGGAACCGCCCCGTGAACGATTTCCCTACCGCCAAACAGACGTCTATCGCCTGGACCATCGTTGCGGCCAGTTTCGGCTTTGCGGTGGTGCAGCTGGACGTGACCATCGTCAACGTGGCGCTGCCGCGACTGAGCATCGACCTGGGCGCGAGCGTACCCGGCCTGCAGTGGGTGGTGGATGCGTACAGCCTGGTCTTTGCCGTATTGCTGCTGTCGGCCGGCGTCATGGGCGACCGGCTGGGCGCCAAGCGCGCTTACCTGATCGGACTGGCCGGTTTCGCGCTGGCGTCAGCCGCGTGTGGCGCCGCGCAAACCGCGGCCGAACTGATCGCCGCGCGTGCCGTGCAGGGCATCGGCGCCGCCCTGCTGGTGCCGCCGTCGCTGGCGCTGATCAATCACGCCTGCGCACACGATCCGAAGCTGCGGGCCAAGGCGATCGGCTTCTGGACGGCGGCGGCCGGCGTATCGATCGCAGCCGGTCCGATCGTCGGCGGCCTGCTGCTGGGATGGCTGGGCTGGCGCAGCATCTTTTTCGTCAACCTGCCGCTGTGCGTGATCGGCATGGCGATAACGTTGCGTGTGGCCGAGACGCCGCGCAAACCTCAGCAGCATCTGGATCTGCGCGGCCAGCTGCTGGCCATCACCGCGCTCACCTGCCTCACCGCGTCGGTGATCGAAATCGGGCCGCGCGGCTTCGATGACCCGCTGGTTTTGAGCGGCCTTGCGCTGGCCGTGGCAAGCGCGCTGCTGTTCGTGCGCGTGGAATCACGCGTTGCGCAACCGATGCTGCCGCTGCGCTTTTTTCGCCTGCCGAATTTCAGCCCGGCGGTAATGTTCGGCATCTCGGTCAACCTCACCTATTACGGGCTGATCTTCATCCTCAGCCTGTATTTGCAGCACGTGTGCCGCTACACCGCCACGCAGGCGGGCCTGGCCTTTCTGCCGCTGACCGCCACGTTCGCAGTCGCCAACATCATCAGCGGCTGGATGGCAGGGCACTACGGCAGCCGCCTGCCGATGCTGCTGGGCGCGATGATCGGCGCGTCCGGCTTTGCGCTGCTCACGCGACTGGACGCCAACAGCAGTTATCTGGCGATGCTGGCACCGTTTCTGCTGATTCCCAGCGGCATGGGACTGGGCGTACCGGCAATGACCACGGCGATCCTGGCCAGCGTGGAAAAGACCTTTTCCGGCACTGCCTCGGCCGTGCTCAATGCTGCCCGACAGTCAGGCGGCGCCATCGGCGTGGCTGCGTTTGGCGCGCTGGTCACCGGTGGCGACGGTCGGATCGTGCCGGGCATGCACATGGCTGCCTCGCTTTCGAGCGGGCTGCTTGTCACCGCGGCGGTAGTCGTGTGGTTCGGTATTCGTCGCCATGCAATGCCACCAAACGAATCGATCAACAGCCAGACGCATCTTTGAACGACACGCCTGGCTCCCGGCGAAAGTCGTCAGGCGCTCGGTGACACCTTTGCTTTTGGCGACGCCGAAGGCAGCAAGCCATCGGCCCGAAACATGGACTTGATGCCACGCAAAGCCTGGCGAATGCGGTCCTGGTTTTCGATCAGGGCGAAGCGCACATAGTCGTCGCCGTAGTCGCCGAAGCCGATACCCGGCGATACCGACACCTTGGCGTCGGCCAGCAGCTTCTTGGCGAACGATAGCGAGTCGAGTCCAGCGTAAGCTTCGGGAATTTTCGCCCATACGTACATCGACGCCTTCGGCACCTCGACCATCCAGCCGATTTCATGCAGCCCTTTGACCAGCACGTCGCGACGCTGCTGATAGTTGGCGGCGATATCGCGCACACACTGCTGGTCGCCTTCCAGCGCCGCGATGGCGGCCACCTGCAGCGGGGTGAATGTGCCGTAGTCGTGATAGCTCTTGATCCGCGCCAGCGCGTTGACCAGCTCAGCGTTGCCGACCATGAAACCGATGCGCCAGCCGGCCATGTTGTAACTCTTGGACAGCGTGAAAAATTCGACAGCGATGTCCTTGGCGCCCGGCACCTGCATGATCGACGGCGCCTTCCAGCCGTCGTAGACGATATCGGCATAGGCCAGATCGTGCACCACGAGCACGTCGTACTGTTTGGCCAGCGCCACCACGCGCTCGAAAAAATCCAGCTCGACGCACTGCGCCGTCGGGTTGGATGGAAAGCCGAGAATCATCATCTTCGGCTTGGGAATGCTCTCGCGGATGCCGCGTTCGAGCTCGGCGAAGAAGTCGATGCCCGGCGCCATCGGGATCGAGCGGATCTGCGCGCCGGCGATCACCGCGCCATAGATGTGGATGGGATAACTGGGGTTCGGCACCAGTACGGTGTCGCCGCGGTCCAGCGTGGCCAGCATCAGGTGCGCCAGTCCCTCCTTCGAGCCGATCGTGACGATCGCCTCGCTGTCCGGGTCGATGGCCACGCCGTAGCGCTCGGCGTACCAGTGCGCGATCGCGCGGCGCAGCCGTGGAATCCCCTTCGAGGTGGAATAGCCGTGGGTGTCGGGACGCTGCGCCACCGTGCACAGCTTCTCCACGATGTGAGGCGGCGTGGCGCCGTCGGGATTGCCCATCGACAGATCGACGATGTCCTCGCCGCGATGGCGCGCGGCCATCTTCAGTTCGGCGGTGATGTTGAACACATAGGGCGGCAGCCGCTCGATGCGGGCAAAGCGGCGCGGCGCGGATGCGGGGGCAGAACCGGGCTCGGTCATGGCAGGTCTCGTCAACGTAAGCGCCCGGAACCGTCCGAGCGACGCCGGCCGCGTGGCGGCCTGCCCGCGCGCGGTGCGGCGCGCGGACCGGGCCATCATACCGCGGGCAGTGGCGGCCGTCGAGCCAGCGCCAGTACCCACGCGCGCGGCCGCACCGGCGCATGCAACGACTGCGCGTAAACTTGCAGCCTTCAACCCGACGGAGTGGCCCATGCCGATGACCGATCTGCTGCTGCTGGCGCTGCTGGCAGTGGCGCTGATCCTGCTGGCGCTGCAGATCGCGCTGCTGCTGCGCGGGCGCGGCGATGCCGGACTCGGCGGCCGTCTGGACGCCCTGAAAGACGACGGCGAGCGCCTGCAGCGCGCGCTGCGCGAGGAGCAGCGCAGCGGCCGCGAGGAGCTGCAGCAGGGCTTCGACCGCTTCCGCTCGCATGTCGGCGAACAGCTCGGCGCGGTGTCGCAGCAGCAGGCCGAA
>JAYTQX010000058.1:0-5154 GCA_043746455.1 Pseudomonadota bacterium | reverse complement strand
CGTTTCATCGAATGGGTGAAGACGCGCTCGGCCTCGTTCCGCGGTGTCACCGTCGGCACGATGGGGCGCGATGCGGCCTACCATTTTCTGCGGCTCGGAACTTTTATTGAGCGTGCCGACTGGGGTGTGCGGCTGATGGACATCAAATACAGCGCGTCATCGAGCGACGAGGCGGGCGACGCCAACTCCGCGATCGGCTACTACCAGTGGAGCGCCTTGCTCAACGCGCTGTCGGCGATGGAGACCTATCGCCGTTACTACCGCGAAACGATCACGCCCGGACGCGTCGCCGAGCTGATGATCCTGAATCCGGATTCGCCACGCTCGCTGGCGACCTGCACCGAGGCCGTGCACGCTACGCTGCGCGCGCTTGCCGGGGCGGGCAATCACGAAGTCGTGCGTCAGGCGGGCGCCCTGATGTCCGAGATGCGCTTTGGCCGCATCGAGGATGTATTGCGCGAGGGCACTGAAAAATACCTGCAGCGCCTGATGGCGCGCTTGCTGGAACTGGCAACCCAGATCGACAAACATTTCCTGCTGACGCCTGACGTGGCGATGTAGCAGGCTTCGTAAGAAGCACCTGCAGCGGACGAGCGGTTTGCACAGCGGTGTTAGAATCCGCGCCCAGCCCGGTTTGATGGATATTGGATGACTTACTGCGTAGCCATGAAGGTGGATGCGGGGATCGTGTTCGCGGCCGACTCGCGCACCAATGCCGGCGTCGACAATATTTCCCGCGTCGACAAGCTGCATGTGTTTGCCCAGCCGGGCAATCGCGTCATCGTCGCCTTGTCGGCCGGCAATTTGTCGATCACCCAGAATGCCCTGAACCAGATCGAGCGCGCGGCCAAGGATACGCCGAATGCGCCCAACATCTACTCGGTAGTGTCGATGTACGACGCCGTCGAACTGATCGGCAACACGCTGCGCGAGGTGCGCAATCACGACGGCGAGTACTTGCGCCAGCAGAATATCGACGCTTCGGCGAGCTTCATCGTCGGCGGCCAGATCGCCGGCGAGGAGCCGCGTCTGTTCCTGGTCTATTCGGAAGGCAATTTCATCGAAGCCTCGACCGAAGCGCCGTTTTTCCAGAACGGCGAAATCAAGTACGGCAAACCGGTGATCGATCGCGTGATCACCAAGGATCTGTCGATACCCGATGCCATCAAACTCACCCTGGTCTCGTTCGACTCGACCATGCGCTCGAATATTTCGGTCGGCATGCCGATCGATCTGCTGGTCTATACGGTGAATAGCTTCAATGCCGATCAACAGCATCGCATCGACGAAGGCGACGAGTATTTTCGCGATCTCGGCCTGCGCTGGAACGATGGCCTGAAGCAGGCGTTTGCGAGTGTTCCTCCGCCGGCGTGGAGCACACCGCAGCCGTAGAATGCAAGCAGCGAAAACCGCTACAAGGATTCTGCCTTACGAGATCTGCGCTCCAGCAGCCTTTGGATAATGAAACTTAGGATCAGGACTATCGTGAAGTTCGCAACGAGCAAAGTGACGTTGACGCTACCGTTGTAGATAACGGTGGTATAAATATTTGGCGCCTTGGCACCGAGGAAGTAATAAACAACCATGGCTAGTAGCACGAAAATGGGAGCGGTGAGGTAGCTTCCCGCAGCCCAATAACCGGGAATACAGAGCGAAATGATCAGCGCGCGAAGCGCAATACTTCGTAGGAAACGAATAGCAGCCCACACGGCAAGCAAAATCGAAACAGTTATTCCAATTCCAAGCGGCGCCAACCATGTTGGTGCATCCGATTCCGATAGTGGTGCGACGATCCATTGAGCAATAAACAAAGGGATAACACCGAGATAGTCTCGAATGGCGTCATGGATACCTTGAATCGTTGCATTCATAGTTGAGTAGGTTGGGGTGAGCTACGCGAACCCCAATGCTTTCCGTCAGACCTTTGTTGGGGTTCCTTCGTCACCACAACCTACGAACTATTCAATCTGTTCCTTCGCCCACGCTCCATCCAGCGCTTCCATCGCATCGTGCGGTTTGAGCTTGGCCGCTTTCGCATAGGCTGCGGCCACATCGTCTTCGCGTTTGTCGCCGTACAGCAAAAGCAGCGCGTTGCCGTACTCGACCCAGGCAATCGGCGAATCCGGTGTGAGTTTCTGCGCTTCCTTCAACTGCTTCTCGGCTTCGCCCGCGCTCGCCCCGTAGGTGAGCTTGGCCAGCATGCCGCCGACCTTGCCGACGATTTCCGCGTGGTATACGCCAAGCGCGGTGCGCGCCTCGGCATGCTTGGGCGCAAGTTTCAGCGCCGTGTCGAGCGCGTCTTTCACCTTGCCGCCGATACCTTGCGCGAGCGCCTTGGTGATCGAAATCGTCTGGCTGTAGCGACCCAGCGCAAATGCGCGGCGATAGTGCGAGTTCGCTTCGTTCGGCAGGGCTGCGATCGCTTCGTCGGCGAGTTTCGCGAGAGTTTCGTAGCGCGCGGTTTTTTCCTTGTCGTCGGTGACCAGATAGGTGGCGTGAATGCCGCCGGCCTTGATCGCAACCGAGGCGCCAAGCGCCTTCAAGGCGATGCCTGATTCGTAAGCTTCGTGGAAATCGCCGCGGTGGAATACGCGCCACGCATCCTGCAGTGTTTCGGCGAGTTTGCCTGCGTCCTTGCCGAGTTTGGGGTTGGCCTTGAGCAGCTTGGCGACATGTTTTTCGTCGGGGTAGGGCTCTTGGTCGCCGGCATGCAGTTTCGCCCAAGCCTTGGCCAGCTTGTCGCCTGCATAGTCGTAGACCTTGTCAGGGTGCGGAAATGTTTTCCAGCTCGATTTCGCCATGATTTTTCCTCCCTCGTTTATTTGCGCAAGCATCGGCCATGCCTATCGAAGATGCAAGATCAAACGGGGCGACTTGCGGCTAAACTTCCCATATGAGCAAGAACGCTTCCAGCCGGGTGAGCGAACGAGCGGTCGAGCTGCGTGCGCAACTGCACGAGGCCAGCCACCGCTATCACGTACTCGACGAGCCGACGATTGCGGATGCGGAGTACGACGCGCTGATGCGCGAGCTCGAAGCGCTCGAAGCCGCGCACCCCGAACTGGTTACGCCCGATTCACCAACCCAGCGCGTCGGCGCGCACCCATCGAGCGAGTTTGCCGAGGTGCGCCATGAAGTGCCGATGCTTTCGCTGGCGAATGCGTTCAGAGAGGAGGAAGTCGCCGAGTTCGTACGCCGGATTCGCGACCGCCTGGACTGGGCAGTGCCGCTGAAGTTCTCGGTCGAGCCGAAGTTCGACGGCTTGGCGATCAGTCTGCGCTATGAGAACGGCGTATTCGAGCGCGGAGCGACGCGCGGCGACGGCGAAACCGGCGAGGATGTGACGCCCAATCTGCGCACGATAAAAAGTATACCTTTGCGTTTGCATGGCAAGTTCCCGGCCGTGATCGAAGTGCGCGGCGAAGTCTACATGCCGCGCGCGGGCTTCGAGAAATACAACGAGGCTGCGCGCGCCTCGGACGGCAAGATCAAGCCGTTGATCAATCCGCGCAACGCCGCGGCCGGTTCGCTGCGCCAGCTCGATGCGCGCATCACGGCGAAACGGCCGCTGGCCTTTTTTTCCTACGCGGTCGGTGTGGTCGAGGGTGGAAGCCTGCCCGGGACGCACTCGCAAACCTTGCACAAGTTGCGCGAGTGGGGCCTGCCGGTAAGCGATCTCGTCGGCACTGCGGAAGGAGTTCAGGGCTGTCTCGACTACTACCACCTAATCGGGTCGCGGCGCGACACATTGCCATTCGATATCGATGGCGTCGTCTACAAGCTCGACGACCTCGCCACGCAACGCGAACTCGGCTTCGTCGGTCGTACGCCACGCTGGGCAATCGCGCACAAGTTTCCAGCGCAGGAGCAGACCACCACGATCGAGGCGATCGACATCAATATCGGTCGCACCGGCGCGGCGACGCCGACCGCACGCCTGAAGCCGGTATTCGTCGGTGGCGTCACCGTGACCAACGCAACCCTGCATAACGCCGACCAGGTGGCGCGGCTCGACGTGCGTGTCGGCGACACGGTGATCGTGCGCCGCGCGGGCGACGTGATTCCCGAAGTGGTGCGCGTGGTCGCCGAACAGCCGCGCGGTGCGGTGCCGTGGCAGATGCCCGCGCATTGTCCGATCTGCGGTTCGGCCATCGTGCGCGAGGAGGGTGAAGTCGTCGCGCGCTGCACCGGCGGTCTGACCTGTGCTGCGCAGCGCGTGCAGGCGATATTCCACTTCGCCGCGCGCCGCGCGATGGATATCGATGGACTCGGCGAGCGTTACATCGAGGACCTGTGCGACCTCGGCTATCTGCATTCGATTGCGGACTTGTATAAATTGTCGCTGGCCGACCTGATCGAGATGAAGCGCCGCGCCGACGAGCGCGATGGCACCACGCCGGAAACTGTGAAAGCCGGCAAGGTTGCGACCAAGTGGGCCGAGAATCTGATCGAAGCGATCGAGCACAGTCGACGCACGACGCTGATGCGCTTCCTGTATTCGCTCGGCATCCAGCATGTCGGCGAAAGCACCGCCAAGGCGCTGGCGCTGTGGTTCGGCGAAATCGACATCATTCGTCATCTGCCGTGGCCGATTCTCAAGCTCGTGCCCGATATCGGCGGCGAAGTCGCGCGCGCGATCGACGCGTTCTTCTCCCAGGATGGCAACCAACGCGTGATCGACGATCTGCTGGCGCGCGGCATTGCGATCAACGATGCACACGCGCCTGCGCCGAAGCTGCGTGCCAAGCTCGATTTCGCCAGCCTCCTCGCCGAAGTTGAAATTCCCAAGGTGACCGGCAAGCGCGCAGTGCAGATCGCGACAGCGATCGATTCGTTCGACGCGTTGCTTGCGGTCAAGTCGACTGCTCTCGTGGCGATCGGCTTGCCAGCGGATACACAGGAAGCGCTGCAGCACTATTTGTCGCAACCGGAAAACCGCAAGCTGCTTGCCCGTTGCGCGCGCGCCGCGACGCAATTGGCTGCCGCAACACCGGGAGCCGCTGGCGAAGCCACCGGCCCGCTGGATGGTCAGACTGTCGTATTGACCGGCACACTTGTCGCCTTGACCCGCGACGAGGCGAAGGCCAAGCTTGAGGCGCTGGGCGCCAAGGTTGCCGGCAGCGTGTCGAAGAAAACCAGTTTCGTCGTCGCCGG
>JAYTQX010000057.1:0-4113 GCA_043746455.1 Pseudomonadota bacterium | reverse complement strand
CTTGCCGAGCACGTCGCCGGTCTTAGTGTTGAAGGCCGCGTACAGCGACAGCGTGCCGTGACGGTAGTATTCAAAACCGTGCCGCTCGGCACGACCGGGCGACAGGGGCAACACTGGATCCTTCCGATCCAGTGCCTGGATCGCGGTCTTCTCGTTCACGCAGAAGACCGCCGCATGCTGCGGCGGGTTCAGATACAGGCCAATCACATCGGCCGCCTTGGTCTCAAAGTCTGGATCGTTCGATGCGATGTACTCCTCACGCCGATGCGGTTTGAGTCCGTGTCTGACCCAGATACGCGCCACCGTCATGTGCGAGACATCGCTGCCCATCTCGCTCGCCAGCTTGCGCGAGGACCAGTGGGTCGATCCATCCGCTGGCCTGCGCTTGATCGTCCATGCCAGCACGCGCGCTTCCAGCCGCTCGGTCACCTTGTAGCGTTCCCTTCCGGCATACCGGGCAAACAGTCCCGCCAGCCGCTCGGTCGAGAAACGCGTACTCCAGCGACTGATGTAGCTATCGCTGCAGTCCAGCTTGTCGCGAATCTGCGCCCACGTGAGGCCTTCGGCCAGCAACAGGATCAGCCGCGCGTGCCGGGCCGAATCCGCTCGACCATTCCTCGCGTTGGCCTGTCGATGAAGTTCCATGCGCTCGTTCTTGGTCAGTTTCATCATGCCCTCCACAGACATGATGATACTACCGATTTATATGTTACAGTCCACTAGTACTAGCGCTTGTTCACGGCGAGCCAAGGCACGCCGCGGTAGGAATCCGTCACCACCCAGGCCGCGGCCGTCAGCACCCAGGAGATGACGGTCTCACTCCATGAAAAGGTGTGGAACCTGCCGCCATGATGGGTACCCACACCAGCAGCGTGAACATGCTCCGCCGCAAAGACCGCATGCCCCAAGCTTGCGATGCGCATCGACTCCCCTTTCAGTCGTGATTCGGTCCGGTTCCCGACCATCGTCATGATCCATTCGGTCAACGCCTTCGCGAATTCTGGATCTGTCCCTTCTATCAAAAACGGGGCAGATTAGGTCAGATTCATTTATACGGACGGGCGACCTGCATGAGCCAACGCTAACAGCGGAAAATAAATCTCCCCTCTTTTCCCAGCTGCAAAACCCAGCACTTCTCCGAGAAAAAAAAGAGCACTCCGACCGCTGTCTCTATTATTTCGGCGCCGCGCCGTCGGAATTCCACGTGTCGCGAACGTAGAGCCACTTCCCGTTTTCTTTCTTCGAGACCGACAGATACTTTCCGCTGTCGACGACTTTGCCCGACCCATCCGTGATCGTATACGTGCCGGATGCCCAGCCCATCTCGCCGCTCACGCCGCCATCCGGCGTCGACCCCAAATGAAGCACCACGCCGGCTTTCTTCGACGCGGCCACGTCGGCGACAAAGAATGCATGGATCGCTGCGCGTCCGTGCGGCGCGGGCGCTCCCGGCGGCAGCAGAATCGCCTTCTCGTCGTATAGACTGGCGAGGGTATCCGCATTGCCGCTGTTGTACGCCTTGAGCCAAGTCTGATCCACGGCCTGCAACGCCGCGACGTCTGCCGACGCATCCGCGGCAATCACATCGAAACTCACGAACGCTGACGCCACCAAAAGAAACGACAAGCTCACCGTTTTCATCATCATGTTCATTGCAGACTCCCCATGGTAAAAAAACAGAAATACCTTGTACTCGAATGTTCCGGCACCAACCCCGTGCGGCGCGGCGCCTCAGTGTAGACCTATTCCCCTGTGGGGTGATAAATCTTCAAATTTGGTAGCCTGGGGAGCAGCAGCGACTCGCAGCGCCCGCTCAAAATAGCGTGCGGGATGCTTGCTCAGGTTCGCAGATGCTTGTTGAAAAACTCAATCGTCCGCTGCCATGCGAGCTTTGCCGCAGCCTCGTCGTAGCGCGGCGTGGTGTCGTTGTTGAAGCCGTGCTCCACGCCGGGATAAATGTACGCCTGATACTTCACGCCCGCGGCTTTCAGCGCCTGTTCGTAGGCCGGCCAGCCTGAGGTGATGCGCTCGTCTTTTTCCGCGTAGTGCAGCAGCAGCGGCGCCTTGATCTTCGCGGCATCTTCCGCCGTGGGCTGTGCGCCGTAAAACGGAACGGCGCCGGCCAGATCCGGTACGCGCGTCGCCAGAAAATTGGCGATGCCACCGCCGTAGCAGAAACCGACCACGCCGACTTTGCCGTTTCCTTCGGGCAGGTGTTTCAGATAGTCCTCCGCCGCAATAAAATCCTCGTGCGTCTTGGCCTGATCCAATTTGCCGAACAGTTCGCGCGCCTTGTCCTCGTCACCGGGATAGCCACCGAGGGGAAACAGCGCATCCGGCGCGAACGCGATGAAGCCGTTGAGCGCGAGCCGGCGTGCGATGTCTTCGATATGCGGATTGAGCCCGCGATTTTCGTGCACCACCAGCACCGTCGGCAGTTTGCCATTGGCCTTGGCCGGCTGTGCCAGGTAGGCGCGCGCCTTGCCATAGCCCTTTGGCGAAGGAAATTCTACGGAGCGCGTCTTGATGCGAGCATCATCGACCTTAACCTGCTGCGCCTCGGCAAAACGCGGACTCAACGCCATCAACAGTCCCTCGGCTGTCACGCCGGCTGCGGCGAATCCCGCCACGCGCTGCAGAAAGTCGCGCCGCGAAAGCTGGCCATGCACATACTGATCGAAAAGCTTCAGGGCTTGCGGATGAAAATCGTCGGCGGTCTTGCGAGTCATCGGCGCTTCCTCTCGTCAGAGTTCAGTGCAAGTCGACCGGCCCTGCGTGGACGGACTGACACAAGCAGGTACAAAACATTCTGCGCCCGTTGTTGCTGGCACGTCATGCGTCACGCGCACTTCCAATGTATGGCGCACCGTGGGCTGTCTGCAAGCTGAACAAACGTCGCCGGAATACGCGGCCATAACGAAATCCAAACGTTGTCGATCGGGCTCCGTGCCAAGCTCGCTGCACAGAGATAGAACGTGTTAGCAGCATCCCACTTCTTGAGGAGAGGCAACATGGCTCGTTTCGAACAGTCCACTGTGCCCGCGCGTTCCACGACGACCGATCCTGTCTCACAAGACCAGGCCTCACTAAATCTTGCCGCACGCGATAGTGATGTCGTGCCTGCCGAACGCTCCGCAATGATCCCACTGGTCGCCATGCTGATCGCGCTGCTCTTCGCGGCGAGCGCCAAGTTCTTCTATCACCAAGGCCAACAAGACGCGCTGGGCGCGGCCACGCCGCCGGCCTCCGCGACGCACGATGCGGCCCCGAGCGGATCGACTCCGCTGGCCACCAGTAGCAGCGACACGGGTTCCGCGACAACAGGCGAACAGACCGCTAGCACCGGCGAACGCGAAATCATCGTCACCGTGCATCCGACCGCCGCGCAAATGCGGGCGCCGGCCACGAAGCCGATGTCGAAGTCCAGACTGGCGAAGGCCACCAAGTCGGCGAAGCCGGCCCCGATCGTTGCGCCGGCGAAGATCGATCGCCAAGTCGCGCTAGCGACTCGTCCGCAGCCGGTCTATCCGGTGCAGGCACTGCGCGCGCGAGAACAGGGCACCGTGTTGGTGCTGGCGCAGGTCGACATCAATGGCCACGTCAGCGACGCGCGCGTCGTTCGGCGCAGTGGCTCGAGCACACTCGACCGCGCAGCTTCAAACGAAGTGCGCCGCTGGAAGTTCGAGCCGGCGCTGCATGACGGTCAGCCGATCGTCGCCAGCGTCGAGGTGCCGGTCAGCTATCGCCTCGACCAGTAATTCATCGGCGCATGATCGATGAGACGGCGCGCCCCAACGGGCGCGCCGTTTTGGTTTGCGTTGCTTCAAAAGTAATTCGCGGCGGGATCGATCACGCCCGCCTATCCCGTCGGCACTACTCGCTGCAGTGCTGCAGGTTGGCTTGAGCGAAGCGGATACCCAACACTGAGGCATATGATGGGTATCGCCTCGCTCAACCCAATCCTACGAGCTGACCACACTCTCAGTTCTCAGCCCACGGCTTTCTTCACGAGTGCGCTGATCCTCGCCTCTTCCGCAGCGTTCAACTCCTTCAGCGCAAAGGCGACCGGCCACATGACGCCGGCGTCGAGCTTCGCCCTGGCGCTGAAGCCGA
>JAYTQX010000056.1:0-2164 GCA_043746455.1 Pseudomonadota bacterium | reverse complement strand
GTCGTCCACGTAGCGCAAGACGTGCAGCGACTTGATGATGCGGCCGAGCTCAGACAAGGCGCGCGCGAGGGTGGTCGGATTGTCTTTCACCTGCAGGGTGCGCATGACGCCGGAGGCCTTCAGGTGCCCGAGCTTCAACGAGCCGGCGAGACGAATCAGGTCTGGTCAATTCTCCCGGATCAACCCGACATTGATGGAGCCGGTGGCGAGTTCATTGAACTGACCGTAATCGGCCTTGCGCTCGATGCGCCACGGGCGCGCACCGCCGATATCGGCCAGCCGCGGACTGAACTGAAACCCAAGCAACCCGAACAGCGCGAACACCGCATCCGAATACGAGGCAGTATCGGTCATGATTTCGAGGGGTTCGAGCTCGGTCTCTTGCTCGAGCCGCAGCGCGAGCAGCACCAGGCTGTCGCGCAACGTGCCGGGAACCACTAGGCCGTTGAGGCCGCTGAACTGATTCGAGAGCAGGTTGTTCCAGGTCACGCCGCGCCCTTGACCATAGTATTTGGGATTCGGTCCCGCGTGAATGGCGGAGGCCGGAGCGAGGAAGCGCATGCCATCGGCCGAAGCCACCTCGCCCGCACCCCAGTGGGCGACCAAGGGCAAAGCGTTATGGGCCGCAACGAGAATCGCACCGCCCGTGCTCAAGGTCTCGGCACGCAGGAAATTCTGGGTCATCCACGACAAACGCTCGCGCCGCAGCGCCGGGATTGACTCTTGAATCATCGGCGCAAACCCGGTGTTACACCCCGCGGCCACCAGGGCAACGCACAGACTGATCGGAAAATCCTCGATCCGTGCGTGCCGTTCACTCAGATGCGTAAAGGCTTGCGCGAAGCCCGTGCGGCCCATGATTTCGAGCACCACGTCCGGCAAATCCACGCGGGGCATGCGACGCGCGACTTCCGTGCGCAGGGCATTCAAGCGGTCCAGTTCCTCCAGTTTGTCGAGCGACGTGACGATGATCTGCGCTTTGCCATCGACCTTCTCGATGCACAGATCCGGGTTCGTGTCGATGCGCGAATTGACCTCGCGGTAGACGGTATCGAGGGTGCGTGCGAGAGCCTCTATCTCGAGATCGGCGTCGAGCGAGCGATTAAGAGCCCGGCAGATCAGCGGCTGCGAGGAAGTCCACGCGGCCTCTTCGAGCAGCCCGCGACGTGGGTCCCCGTAGCGCGCACCGGGTTCGGTGAAGACATCGCGACGCTTGATCGCCGTGCGCCACGCATCGATGATGGAAAAGACGTAGGCCTTGGGGTCCACGACCCGCTCGCTCTCATCGAGGACGTAGGCTCGCCAGGCTTTGGGGATCGCAGCGGTGGGCGCATCGAGCATCGGCGCGTGTGTCCAATTCGGCACGCCCTTCAAGTACTCGACGGCCTGACGGACCGGTTCGTCATTCGGAGCGGCGGCGGTTTGAACGCGGGTCGCGATCTGGAAGAACAGGCGTTTGGCGCGGCGCCAGCGGTCGAGTGGCAGCCCATCATCCTCGAGCACCATGCGCGTCAATTCGCGCAGCAAAATGGCCGCCGCGTCGAGCTCGCGCTGGTTTCTCGATCGCTCATCTCGCGCCGAGGCCTCCGCATCGTTGTTGAGGTCGACCACCAAGGCCTCGGCCAATTCCGCCGCGTCGTCCTGGGCGCACGCTTCGAGCGTGTAGAAGAGCGCCGCGATGGTCGCCGTGCGCCGCGGCTCCTGCAACGCCACGATTGCCGAGGGCTTGCCCTGACGCGCGACGCGCGCCAGGCGCTCGATCACCGTCGGCGGCACACCGCGCGGCGCCACGGGACGCAAATCGAAGGCGCGAATCGCATCGAGTCGATCCAGGTGACGCGCAAACTCCGTCGGCGAGCGCCGGGTCGGCACGGTGCGCAATGCCTCGAGCGCGCTGAAGGTGGCCGGATCGTTGTCGGTGAACATCTGATCGATCCGGCGGCGTTGCTCCACCGAGAGACCCTCGATCAACTTGCGCCACAGACGCTGCTGCGCCCGATCACGCACGCGGCCGACAAAGCGCTCAAGTACCGTCACGCCGGGCAACAGCACCTTGTGCGCGAGGAGCCACTCGACCGCTTGTTCAAAGAGCGGCACCGCTCGATCCTCTCCGATCCAGCAGCGGGCGTAGAGCCAGCGGGTCAGACGAAAGTACGTGCCGCCG
>JAYTQX010000055.1:0-9607 GCA_043746455.1 Pseudomonadota bacterium | reverse complement strand
TTTGGACGCGCCCGAACTCGATCGGCATGTCGATTGGCTGCGACGGTTGAGTGAGCTCGATACGCGGCTCAACTCGGCGTCGGATCGGGCTGCCTTTATGCAGATACGGGCCGCGATTAAGGACCTTGCCGCAACCGCACCCGACGAAATATCGAAGGCGTTCGCTCTCCACTATGAGGCCCTCGCACTCGCGGCCGAAATCAGGCCGAATGAAGCAAGCCGGCAATACGCCCGTGCAGAAGACGCATGGCAAGTACTCGGCAACGTCGAGCGCGCACGAGCGGCGCAGGTCGGGCAGACCGAAGAGGATCGCTCCGCCGGGAATGCGGAGAAAGTTCTGGAAGAGACAGCCCAGCTTGACCGCAAGGGCGCAGTCGTAACCTATTTCAACGCAAGAATGGCAAACGAACGATGCCTCGTATTGGAAGACTCGGGGAAATTTCCAGACGCCATGGCCTGCTACAAGTCGACGTTGTCGGCGCTGAAACAGCTCGATGAAAGGCCGGAATACGCCAGCACGTTGCGCAACCTCGCAAATATGCAACGCAAGCTCGGCAACCTGACGCTCGCGAGAAGCGAAGCATTGCAGGCGCTCGACTTCGCATCGGGCCCGTCCGCTCCGATGACGCGCGGCCGCCTGCATTCTTTACTCGGCGTGATCGCCGGCCAGCAGGGCGACGTGGCAACCGCGATGACGCAAACCGATCTTGCGGCCAGCGAATTCGACAAGGCGGAGCTCGGCGCGCTCTTCTGGCGCGTCGCCACGCATCTCTATCAGGCAACCTTGCTCGATCAGATCGGGTCCTACCACGAGGCGCGTTTCGCGTTGGGCTTGGCCGTGGCGCCGCTGGCCAAAGGAAATTTGCCCGCGCAGCTCGCGCAGAGCGCAAAATACTTCTCCGATCTCGAAGCCAACGCCGACCGCCTCGACTCCGCATCGTTCTGGTCGCACGTCGCAGAACAAAGCTATGCGCGGCTGGACATGGCGCCCGCACGCGACGTCACGCGTTTGAACCGGCTACAGTTTCAGGCACAACACGGCGACTATGCGGAAGTAGAATCGGAGCTAGCTGAAAGGCGCCAAATCCTGCCTTTGTACGCGCCGCAATGGCAGCTGCTTTTCGCCGGACTCGCCTTGCATCAAGACCGTGTTGCCGACGCGCAATCGCTGCTGGCCGCAGTGCGCGAAAAACCGCTCGCGCTGAGGGAGCAATTGCGTTACACCGAGCTTGAAGCCCAGATTAGCGAACGCCGCGGCGATCCAATCGGCGCGCAGGCATTACTGTTGCAGACGGCGCAGCACCTCGAAGAGCTTGCCGCACACAGCGGCAGCCCTGTCCTGCGCGACCTTATCGCGCGCCAACAGCTGCCGCTGCGGCGCAGCGCCATCGCAATGACTTTACGCCACCTTGCCGATAACGGCGAAGCCGCAAGCGTGCAGACGCTATGGTCTTGGTCGGTAATGACCACCGCGAACCGAGTCGCTGCAGGCCGCGAAAAACCGAGCGGAAACGATGCGGAATCGTTTGATCGCGCCGTCGCCGCCGAATTACTGGTGTCGCCTTTGCAAAGAAAACCTTCGCCGGACGACGCGGCGCAACGTGAGCTGCTGTCCCTGCTCGCGCAGCCGGGCATGGCTGAGGATGGGGCGGTTTCTACAGTGGGCGTCTTTCCGCTCGAAGCGTTGCAGCAGCGCCTCGATGCCGGCTCGGTGTTTGTTGCCTATCTGGATGGCCAATCGCGCGGCGCCCTGCTGTGGGTAACTCGTGATGCGGCACGCGTGCTCGATGCCGCAACACCCGATGAAATCCGTGCGTCCACTGCCGTGCTAAGTGCGGCACTGCGCTCGCCGGATTCGCCCGTTGGCGACGTTCAATCCGCCGCGCAAACGTTATCGATGCAATTGTTGCGACGTGCACCGGCCGGCGCGCCGCCGCAGCGTTTGCTGGTGCTTGCAGACGAATCGATGCGCCGCGTCTCGTGGGGCGCACTGATTTGGCCCGGACGGACGGAACCCTTGGTCGACACGACGACCATTGAATTGGTTAGTTTCGATGCTGCGAAGCCGGGTCAGACAAACCTTACCACCGCGCCGTTGCATGTCATCGTCGCGTCCCGGCAGCAAGGCGGCGATGGGCAACTGGCGAGCCTAGCTACTGCGAACGCAGAACCGCAGCTGATTCAAACTGCCCTCTCGCCAGCTTCGAACGCTACGCCGGGACAACACCCTGTTTTGATCGCGGATGGTACAGCCGCAACACGCGAAGCCGTGCTCTCCGCGCTCGACGAACCCGGCGCATGGGTACACATCGCCGCGCACGGCACGGCACAACCGCAGCGTATCGGCTACGCCGGGTTATGGCTTGAACCTTCGGGCGAGGACAAGACGCCGGCGTTTCTGAGTTGGCTGGATATCCTCGACAAGGGCGTACGCGCCGATCTCGTCGTGCTCAACGCTTGCCAGTTGGGCGACAGCGGCAACGCGATCAATGGCAACCTGAGTTTCGCTGCCGCTGTCTCGCGTGCAGGCGCGCGCCAGGTCGTCGCGGCATTATGGCCGGTCAGCGATTCGGCTGCGGCGCTCTGGGTGCCGACGTTTTACTCGACGCTCGCTGCCGACCCGGATCACAACGCCGCCGCCGCCCTACGCGCCGCGCAACTACGTCTGCGCGCGAGCCGCGCGTTCGCGCATCCGTTTTTCTGGGCGGGCATGCAGGCGACGTCGCGGCTGTCGTTGCCGGCGCCTGCATCATCGTCTGCGCCAATCGTAGCCAGGCCGCAGAGCGCCAAGCTGCACTGACGCGATGCGCATGGATTGCAGCCGATGCAATCGGTAACATGCGTGATCTTTCACCGGAGCCCCCCATGCGCCTCACCCTGATTGCCGCCGTTGTCGCCCCGCTCGCCGCCTCGTTCACCGCTTCCACCCCCGCCGCTGAAAACGACAGCGCCGGGGCGACACCTGCACTCGCCGTATTGCACTGTGGGCATTTCATCGACGTCGACGCCGGCAAGCTAAATGGCGAAACCACGATCGTGATCGAAGGCAAACGCATCAAGGAAGTGCTGGCCGGCAATCAGGAGCGCGCCGGCGCGCAAACCATCGATCTCAAGCAGGCGACGTGTCTGCCCGGCCTGATCGACAGCCACACGCACCTGACGATGCAGATCACACCCACCTATTACAGCGATCAGTTCCGCTGGAATCCGGCCGACTACGCGATCCGCAGCACGGTTTACGCAAAACGAACGCTCGATGCCGGCTTCACTACCGTGCGCAATGTCGGCGACAACGATTACGATTCCGTCTCCCTGCGCAACGCGATCAACGCCGGCATCGTGCCCGGCCCGCGCATCTTTACCGCCGGCACGGCCATCGGCTCGACTGGCGGTCACGCCGACGACACCAATGGCTATCGGCATGACTTGGCCGGCGACCCCGGCCCCAAGCAGGGCATCATCAATTCACCCGAAGATGCGTGGAAGGCGGTGCGCGAGCACTACAAGAATGGCGCCGACTTGATCAAGATCATGCCGTCGGGCGGCGTACTCGACGAGGGATCGAGCGTCGACAACGCGCAGCTGACCATCGAAGAGGTCAAGGCGATCGTCGCCGCGGCGCATGACAACGGTTTCACAGTGGCGGCGCACGCGCACGGAGCCGAGGGCATCCGCCGCGCGGTGATCGGCGGCGTCGATTCGATCGAGCACGGCACCTTCATTAACGACGAGGACATGAAGCTGATGAAGGAGCACGGCACCTGGCTGGTGCCGACGATCATTGCCGGCAAGTACGTCGAGGAACAGGCGAGCAAGCCCGGTGTGTATCCGCCGCAGGTTGCGGCCAAGGCGAAACTGGTCGGACCGATCATCCAGGCGGCCGCAGGCAGAGCCTACAAGGCCGGCGTGAAGATCGCCTTCGGCACCGACGCTGCGGTCTATCCGCACGGCCAGAACGCCAAGGAATTTCAATACATGGTCGAAGCCGGCATGCCGCCGATGTTCGTGATCCAGGCGGCGACCACGCATGCGGCGCAACTGCTTAAGCACGAGAAAGACCTCGGCAGCATCGCGCCGGGCAAATTCGCCGATGTGATCGCGGTCAACGGCAATCCGCTGGACGACGTCACGCTGCTGCAAAAAGTGAGTTTCGTGATGAAAGAGGGCGTTGTGTACAAAATCAGCAAGTAGCACGACCCGGATGGTTGTTTCCCCTCTCCCCGTGTGGGAGAGGGTGGCGCGCAGCGCCGGGAGAGGGGAAGGCGCAGCAGACGCCTGCTGCGCAGGCGTCACCCTCTCCCCAACCCCTCCCCCATCAAGGGGGAGGGGTTCATTCCCACATCGGCAAACCGCACAGCATCGATCCACCTGTTCCCTTACTTCCTGACCAGCCTGTAAGCCAGCGTGCGGCTTGGCCGGTTTCACCCGTATAGGAATCGCCATCCACGGCCTTGCAGCTTTCGCACACGTGTAAGATGATTTCGGGTGTAATCTTTGCGCGGTTTTACGGAATGCAGAAGTATGCCGTGCTACGGCTTTGATCTGCATGGGCGAAGGGGTTCGATGAAGTAAAACGACATCCGGGATACACGCCGGATACAAACCAATCCTCAATCGGAGCACATGATCATGGCAACCAAGAAGAGCACGAAAAAAGCTGGCGTGGCGAAAAAAGCGGTGAAGAAAGCAGCAAAGAAAGTGGTGAAGAAGAGTGGGCCAGGACCTGTGATAAATCCCAAGACCGGTCCAGGCCCGGTGATAAATCCCAAGACCGGTCCGGGACCCGTCATAAATCCCAAGTAGTCCGCATGCGCGAAGCTCGGATGAAGCAGATCGGAATCCGGGAACTCGCGTCGGACACAGCCAATCATCAATCGGAGCGTGCAACTATGGCTACCAAGAAAAGCAAGAAAGGTGCATCGTTATTGCACCACATGAAGCAGATCACCCCGGTCATTCATGCTGCGGTAAACGCTGCTGTAAAGTCCAGCAAACCAAAAGGCGGAGTGCAGCCAGCGCGCGGCCCGGGGCCGGTCATAAACCCAAAATTTGTAGTTGTTGTTTTTGAAGTGGATGACGATTCCTGAGGCAACGACTAAATACGGAAATCTTCCGGGTAACGCAACGCTCTGAGCGGCTACCGTTCCGCGGATTGCTGTTGCGCGTCCAGAGACAAGCGTGCCAACACCCAGCCAAAACCGTGTTGCCGCGCTCGCGCTTCCAGCAGCAAGCGCGATGCCGGTGCCGTAGGATCATGAGCCTGTTCGAGCAGTTGCTCCGCGGCAAGCTCGGCCTCCAGTGAGTGCGACAACCAGTTGCGCTTTTGCGCATCGGCAGCAAACTCACGCAACTGCGAGATCGCTTGAGCGCGCTCCCCAGACTCACCGAGCAATTGCATCAGTGCGATGTCCACGACGGCTACTTCTTGACGCTGGGTGATTGCGCGGCGCAATTCGCGTGCACGCGCGGCCGCGCGATCGCTTTCGGCGGGCTGACTCAGCGCGAAATAACACAGCGCACTCAGGCTTTGCGCCGCGGCTTCCTGAGCTGCTTTGCCGCTGGCCGCATAATTTGCGATGACTCGTGTTAACCGATCACGCGCCGAGGCAAAACGCCTGTGTCCTATATCGATTCGTGCCAAAGCGAGATTCGTGGTTGCTTCCGTATCCGAATTCCCAGTGTCTGTGGCAAGTTTCTGAATACGCTCGAAAGCGGCGACAGCGGTTGCAATCTCGCCGCGGTCTCGCGCGACTGACGCGCACTGAAGATCCACGTCCATTACGCTGTACGGGTCGGTCAGTTCCTTGGCATCAGCTCGCGCCTTGATGCAGACCTCTTGCGCTGCATCCAGCTCACCTCGCAAACGCAGCACTTCTTCGTAGTTGTTCAGCACATAGAGCCGGTGAGCGCGCTCACCGGCTCGCTCATCAAGTGCTATCGCCTGGCGGTAGTTTTCCATCACGTCATCGCTGGCGGCTTCGTCCGACTGCATGTAGGCCAAAGCCGCCAGTCCCCACGCCTCACCGCCTAGATCGCCGATTTCCCGGCGAATATCCAATGCGTGATGCGCTGCGGTTTCCGCAGCGTCGCGGTCGCCTTGATCCCACAACAGCAACGACAGGTTGCCGTAGATCGCCGCGATACCCGACTGATCGCCTATACGTTGATAAATTTTGAGCGCTAGCTGGTATTCGTCGCTGGCCTCATGCGGCCGCTTGCTGCCCGTCATCAGGTTTGCCAGTGAGGTTCTTGCGTTAGCTTCGGACTTTGGATTTTCGCTGCGCTGAAAGTCGGCTATGGCCTGACGCATCAGTTTTTCCGCTTCGTCGTGGCTGCCCAACGCATCGCGCGCCAGACTTAATTCCCGCTTGGCTTCCGCAGCCAATTCCAGCTGGTCGCGCGATTGCGCTTGCTGCAACGCGCGTTCGGCGTGCTGCGCCTGCGCCTTGGGGTCGCCTTGATCGCGTGCTGCCTTGGCCGCTGCCAGCTCGACGCGGGGATCGCCGTCGAGTCCCTGCAGCTTGCGCAATTCCGCAAACGCAGCGGTCGCCTGTGCGGACTCGCCCGCGTTGATCAGATCGTCATAGAGATCCAGGCGGGTTTCCGGATTGCCCGGATCGAGCGCGATGAGTTGCTTGCTCAATCCGACGGCCTTCGACCATTCCGATTTCTGTACGGCGACCTGCCTGTCGATGCGCAGACGCTGCTCCTGCGACAGGCCATTGCTTTTGGCAGCTGCCTGCTGCGCCGCGGCCAGCGCCTTGGCGTCGTAGCCGAGCGCCTTCCACGCCTGCGCAAGGTAGACATAGGCCGGCGCATAGTCAGGCGCAAGCGCAAGCGCATCGAGCAGCTCGCCTTTCGCGCGCACGGGATCGCTCTTGCGCAACGCGTCCAAAGCGATACCCATATGCCGCGCGACATCGGTATTGGTCGGCTGGGTGCGGTCGACTTCCTGTTTTTCAGCCGTGCTGATCGCGGCAAAGCCGAGCTTCGTGCGCAAATCCGCACCCGTTCTATCGACCAGCGCGGGCAGGTCCGACAGCAAACCGGCCTGCTCCACATTCGCGATCTGCGCGCCGCTGCGTGCGTCCTGCATGGCCAGATCGAGGCGCAGTTTCGCCTCGTCTCCAGCGCCGGAAATCAGATAACTGCCGCTGAGCACATAGTCGGCTCCCAGGCGCTTGCGCAACGTGGCTAGGCTCTGGGGCGCATACCCGCCGGCGGCCGGCGCGGCAAGATCGGCGCGCGCGCCGCGCACGAGTTCGTCGGGCAACGCGTGCATCTTGCTGCCGAGCGCGAGTTCGGTGCTGAGCATCTGCGCGAGCGCCGGCGCAATCCAGGCCTGATCTTTATTTTGCGCCAGGTTGTTGAAATCGACGATCGCCAGCGCGGCGTTCGCGCCGGCGAATCCGCGCGCCTGACGCTCCAGCGACACCAGCTCCGCGGCAACGGCCGCGATCAAGGCGACGGCGACGATCGCGGCGACGCCGATGCGATGCCGGCGCAGAAACTTGTAGGCGCGATAAACGACATGGTCGCGCCGCGCCGCGATCGGATTGCCGGCGAGGTAATTGCGCAGATCGCCGGCGAGCGCCGCGGCGCTGGCATAGCGACGCGCGGGCTGGTGCCTGAGCGCGGTGAGCACGATCACGTCAAGATCGCCGCGCAGGCGTTTGCGCGGCACTGGCGTCGCGGCGAGTTTGAGCCGGCTCGGCGCAACCGGATCGGTGGCCTGGATGATGCGCAGCACATCGCTCGCGTCGGCCGCGCCGGAAAAATCGTGCGCGCGCTGGTCGGTGAGCAGTTCGTAGAGCACGCCGCCGAGGGCGTAGACGTCGGTCGCCTCGGTGATCGGTTCGCCGCTGATCTGCTCGGGTGCGGCATAGGCCGGCGTCATCGGCCGGTCGCGCTGCACGTTGGTCAGCGTGGCGACCGGTTCGTCGTCGTTCTGCAACAGCTTGGCGATACCAAAATCGAGCAGCTTGGCGGCGCCGCTCGCGGTGATCAGGATGTTCGATGGCTTGATGTCGCGGTGCACGACGTGTCGCGCGTGCGCAAACTGCACCGCTGCGCAGACTTCCACAAACAATTTTATTCTTTCTTCCAGTTTTATACTTTTGTCGCGGCAGTAGTCGAACAGCGGCAGGCCTTCGACGTATTCCATCGCGAAATACGGACGTCCATCATCGGTAATGCCACCGTCGAGCAGATGGGCGATATGCGGATGTTCGAGCCGTGCAAGGATCTGCCGTTCGCGCAGGAAGCGCGCGAGCACCGCGTCGGAATCCATGCCGCGCTTGATCAGTTTGAGCGCTGCGCGCTGCTTGAACTGGCCGTCGGCGCGCTCGGCCAGCCAGACGATGCCCATGCCGCCCGAGCCTATCTTGCGCACCAGCCGCCACGGCCCTACGCGGCTGTCGACCTGGGCGGCTTCGGCGCGCGCGGCTTCGGCGGCGGCAGCGCGGTCGGCAGCGTCAGCAGCAGCGGCGCGCGATGTCGAGAGTTTATCGTCGGAGCGCCTCGCGGACTCCTCCGAATCGAGCATCGAAACCACGATTTTGCGCAGCTCCTGATCCTCGCCGCAGAGGCTGACGAGCAGGGTCTCGCGCTGCGTTAACGGCACGTCGACCAGCCTCTCGAAGATGTCGCCCACCTTTTGCCAGCGCTCGGTGTCCACGTTCATGCCTGCACGAGCCAAAGGTCGGGCCGGCGCTGACCGACCGCGCACATACCAGCCTGCGTTCCGATCCTTCCGCTGCTGCATTTCATTGCGACGTGAATCCTGGCGGGCAAGCGCGCCATGGGCGATTGATCGGCGAAAAGGAGGCCCTTCGCCGGCCTCATCGAAGCGCCAGGTACTGCACGTGTATGTTTAGAAACCGACCCAACCACCATCGTCATGCCCGCAACGTCGCTGCAAGGGCTCTTGCGCGCGTGTTTCCCCTGATCTGACTATAAATTTGTTGCGCACGACAAACAAGCGATCCGCTGCGGTATACCCAATCCGGCCGCGCCATCCGCCGCCGCGTCGTGCGCAAGACGCTTGCATTGGCAGGCAAACACCACCATCTCCGCTATCCTTGCGCACTCTCATCGACAACAGCGAACCATGACCGAACCGAGCCACGTTTTCGAGGCGACCCAAGAGAATTTCGAGACCGCCGTGGTCCAGGCATCGCTGACCACCCCGGTGCTGGTGGATTTCTGGGCCGCATGGTGCGGGCCATGCAAAGCGCTCACGCCGATTCTGGAAAAAGTCGTCGCCAGTTACGCCGGCGCGGTCAAGCTCGCCAAAGTGGATACCGATGCGCAGATGCAGCTCGCCGCCGCGTTCGGCATCCGCAGCCTGCCTACCGTGGTGCTGGTCAAGGACGGCCAGATGGTCGACGGGTTCATGGGCGCGCTGCCCGAGACCGGCGTGCGCGAATTTCTGCAGCGCCACGTCGGCGATCCGGCACCTGCCGCCGAAGAGCCCGTCGTTGCTCCGCTCGCGGACGATGAAACTCCTGCGCAGGCAATCGCGCGGCTCGAAGGCGAGATCGCGGCCAATGCAGACCGACCCGAGCTCAAACTCGATCTAGCCTTAGCCCACCTGCGCGCGGGCGAC
>JAYTQX010000054.1:0-24311 GCA_043746455.1 Pseudomonadota bacterium | reverse complement strand
GATCTGTTGCGCGACACCGTGCAGGCGTTCGCCGAGAAGGAAATCGCGCCGCGCGCGAACATGATCGACCACGACAACGTGTTTCCGTCCGACCTGTGGCGCAAGCTCGGCGAGATGGGCCTGCTCGGCATCACGATTCCGGAGCAGTACGGCGGTTCGGGCATGGGCTTTCTCGCGCATGTCGTGGCGATGGAGGAAATCTCGCGCGCCTCGGGCTCGGTCGGCCTGTCCTACGGCGCGCATTCCAACCTGTGCGTGCAGAACCTGTATCACAACGCCAACGACGAACAGAAAAAGAAATACCTGCCCAAGCTGTGCAGCGGCGAGCACGTCGGCGCGCTGGCGATGAGCGAGCCGGGCGCGGGTTCCGACGTCGTCGGCTCGATGACCTGCCGCGCGGAACACAAGGGCGATCACTGGATCGCCAACGGCTCGAAGATGTGGATCACCAACGGTCCCGACGCCGATGTGCTGCTGGTCTATATGCGCACCGCGCATCGTCCGGCCGGCTCGCGCTGCATGACCGCGTTCATCGTCGAAAAAGGCATGAAGGGCTTCTCCACGGCGCAGAAGCTCGACAAGCTCGGCATGCGCGGTTCCAATACCTGCGAACTGGTGTTCGAGAACTGCGAGATTCCCGACGCCAACCGCATCGGCGAAGTGAACGAGGGCGTGCGCGTGCTGATGAGCGGGCTCGATACCGAACGCCTCGTACTCAGCGGCGGGCCGATCGGTCTCATGCAGTGCGCGCTCGACATCGCCCTGCCCTACGTGCGCGAACGCAAGCAGTTCAATGCGCCGATCGGCACCTTCGGCATCATGCAGGCGAAAATTGCGGATATGTATACCGCGCTGCAAAGTTCACGCGCGTACGCCTACATCGTCGCCCAGGATTTCGACCGCGGCATCAAGTCAAGAATCGACCCGGCCTCGTGCCTGCTCAATGCCTCGCAGAATGCGGTCAAGGTTGCGCTCGAAGCGATCCAGGCGCTCGGCGGCAACGGCTATATCAACGAATACCCGACCGGGCGCATCCTGCGCGACGCCAAGCTCTACGAAATCGGCGCCGGCACCAACGAAATCCGCCGCATGCTGATCGGCCGCGAACTGTTTCACGGAAAGAATTGAAGTTGGGATGACCGAATATCGCCGAATCTATGACTTGATGCTCAGCCTCAGCACCGAGCTGAAGCAAGCGGGAATCTCACACGCTTTGATCGGCGGCATGGCGCTGGGTCCTCGCGGCTTCCCCCGCGGCACAATCGACGTGGATTTTCTGATTTTTGAGGAATCAGTGCAGGCGTTACGCGGCTTGATGCGGCGGCGCGGCGCGGAACCGATTGTCGAAGGCGAGGAATTCAGCAGTTACGCTGATAGCGATGTCCGCGTGGACTTTCAGCATGCGCGGCGAGAAATCAGCCGCTCCATGCTGGAGCGCGCGCAGCCTGTGGCATTCCCGGATGCGGATATTCCCGTTGTGCAGGCTGAAGACCTGATCGGATTGAAAGTTCAGGCTTATCATAATAATCCAGCGCGCCTGCAGGATCGGGTCGATATTCAGCGTCTGATTGAAGCCAACTGGGGTAAACTCGATCTCGAACGTGTG
The DNA here is from genome assembly GCA_043746455.1 of Pseudomonadota bacterium. Taxonomy (GTDB): domain Bacteria; phylum Pseudomonadota; class Gammaproteobacteria; order Xanthomonadales; family Rhodanobacteraceae; genus Rudaea. Next base: position 22,705 of record JAYTQX010000054.1, on the reverse strand, counting down.
CACCGCTACTTCGCTCTTTTTCAGCGCGAAAAAGATTATGACGACATACTCAGAATTGTGGCAGCGAGCCGTTGACGAAGCGCTGTCGAGCAGCGCGCGCAATCCGCTACCGCCGCCGAATCCCCCACGAGATCCCGCGGAAGGCGCACGCATGTTATGCGAACTGCTCGGGGTGATTGAGGCGTCAGGCTTGCCGAAACTCGATCGGCGATCCATACCCTGTTCCGAAATGCTGCTCTAAAAAGCTGACGCGCATCTCGCCACGGCCATTGGCGGATCGCAGAGTGCGCATCGACCGGCAATTGAACTTCTCCGCCATGCCTGCATATCGGATCGAGCACCCTTGCTCCAAAAGGCTTTTTGTATTTGCCGCAATCCCGCCACGGCGCGATAATCGTCGGCCACCATCATCCAAAGCTGCACAAACGAGGGAAATGTCATGTCTGATATCGTCATCGTCGGCGCCAAGCGCACCGCCATCGGTTCCATGCTCGGCCAGTTCACCGGCGTGCCTACCACCACGCTCGGCGCGACGGCGATCAAGGCTGCGCTGGAGCAGTCCGGCGTGCCGGCCGCCGATGTCGGCGAAGTGATCATGGGCTGCGTGCTGCCGGCCAATCTGGGCCAGGCGCCCGCGCGCCAGGCCTCGCTCGCCGCGGGGCTGCCGAAATCGGCGGGCTGCACCACGATCAACAAGGTCTGCGGCTCGGGTATGAAGGCGATCATGCTGGGCAACGATCTGATCAAGGCCGGTTCAGTGAGCATCGTCGTCGCCGGCGGCATGGAGTCGATGACCAACGCGCCGCACATGGTCGCCGCGCGCACCGGCCTGCGCTATGGCGACGCCAAGCTGGTCGATCACATGGCCTGGGATGGCCTGACCAATCCCTATGACGGTCAGTCGATGGGCGTGTTCGCCGAGGCGACCGCCGCCAAGTACGGTTTCACGCGCGAAGCCCAGGACGCCTTCACAATCGAATCGGTCAAGCGCGCGCAGGCCGCGATCGCCTCGGGCGCGTTCGCCGCGGAGATCGTTCCGGTCAAGGTCGCCACGCGCAAGGGCGACGTGGAATTTGCCACCGACGAGCAGCCGGGCAAGTCCGATATCGCCAAGATTCCGACCCTGAAAGGCGCCTTCAAGAAAGACGGCACGGTGACCGCCGCCAGCTCGTCGAGCATTTCCGATGGCGCTGCCGCGACCATTCTCATGAGCGCCGACGAAGCGGCCAAGCGCGGCTTGAAACCGCTGGCGCGCATCGTCGCCCACGCGACTAATTCGCACGAACCCGAATGGTTCACCACCGCACCGATCGGCGCGATTTCGAGCGTGCTCAAGCAGGCGGGCTGGAAGGTGGAGGACGTGGATCTGTTCGAGGTCAACGAGGCCTTCGCCGTGGTCGCCATGGCGCCGATGAAGGAACTTGGCGTGCCGCACGAAAAACTCAACGTCAATGGCGGCGCCTGCGCGCTCGGCCATCCGATCGGCGCATCCGGCGCGCGTCTCGTGGTTACCCTGCTGCATGCGCTGCAGGCGCGCGGCGGCAAGCGCGGCGTGGCGTCGCTGTGCATCGGCGGCGGCGAAGCCACTGCGCTGGCCATCGAGCTGGTGTAAGCTCGCACCCAGCGGCGCGCACTTCCACTCCGCCGCGAAGGCACCGCACCACAATTCACCCACACCAGAAACCCCCGGGAGGCACTCCATGCAGTTCAAACAGATCTTGATCGCCGCCGCACTCGCAACCGCACTTGGCGCGTGCAGCGACAACTCTCAGCAAGCAGCGGCAGACGCCGCCGCCAAAGCCAAGGCCGCCGCCGAGGCGACCAAGGCCGCAGCCGACCAGACTGCTATGCAGGCGAAGGACGCCGCCGCGTCGGCGCAAAAAGCCGCCGATCAGGCCAAATCCGGCGACATGAGCGGTGCCGCGGCCTCGGCCGGAGCCGCCGCGGAATCCGGCAAGGCCGCTACGGCCAGCGCGGCGCAGACTGCGGACACCGCCAAGCAGGGAGCTGCGGACGTCAAGGACGCTGCCGCGAAAGCAGAGGATGCGGCGAAGAAGGATGCCAGCGGTCACTAATCAACCGCAGCGCATTTAGTTCCATAGACGACCGGCCGCCCTGTGCGGCCGGTTGCGTTTTGCGCGGCGGTTTTTTTTGCAGGGCGATGCGGCCGCTGGCAATCGCGCGCACGGATGTGGTCTGATGCGCTCCTCGCACCCGAACGTCCCGTCCATGCCAGTTCTCGCCTCGCAGATCGATCCCCGCTCGCCCGAATTCCAGGCCAATGCGACGCAGCTACGCGCGGTGGTCGACGATCTGCAGGTGCAAATGGCGCAGGTGGCACTCGGCGGCGGCGACAAGGCGCGCGCCAAACACACCGAGCGCGGCAAGCTGTTGCCGCGCGAGCGCGTGCGCGCCCTGCTCGATCCGGGTTCGCCGTTCCTCGAATTCTCGCCGCTTGCCGCACACGGCATGTACGACAACAGCGCGCCCTGCGCCGGCCTGATCACCGGCATCGGTCGCGTGCATGGCGGTGAAGTCGTCGTCGTCGCCAACGATGCGACGGTCAAGGGCGGCACGTATTTTCCGATCACCGTGAAGAAGCACCTGCGCGCGCAGGAAATCGCGCTCGAGAATCGCCTGCCCTGCATCTATCTGGTGGATTCCGGCGGCGCGTTTCTGCCACTGCAGGACGAGGTGTTCCCCGACCGCGACCACTTCGGCCGCATCTTCTACAACCAAGCGCGCATGTCGGCGCTGAATATTCCGCAGATCGCTGTGGTGATGGGCTCGTGCACCGCGGGCGGCGCCTATGTGCCGGCGATGAGCGACGAGACCGTGATCGTCAAGGAACAGGGCACGATCTTTCTCGGCGGCCCGCCGCTGGTGAAAGCGGCGACCGGCGAGGTGGTCGATGCCGAATCGCTCGGTGGCGCCGACGTGCACACCTCGATTTCGGGCGTCGCCGATCACTTCGCCGAGAACGATGCGCATGCGCTGAGCATCGCGCGCGATATCGTCGCGAATCTGAACCGGCGCAAGCAGGTGCCGCTCGCGATCCGCGAACCGAGCGAGCCGCTCTACCCGCCCGAGCAGATCTACGGCGTCATTCCGCAGGACACGCGCCGGCCATTCGATATCCGCGAAGTCATCGCGCGCATCGTCGACGGTTCGGAATTCCAGGAGTTCAAGGCGCGCTACGGCAAGACACTGATCTGCGGATTCAGCCATATATACGGCTATCCGGTCGGCATCGTCGCCAACAACGGCATCCTCTTTGCCGAGTCCGCGCTCAAGGGTGCTCATTTCATCGAACTGTGCAATCAGCGCGATATTCCGCTGGTGTTCCTGCAGAACATCACCGGTTTCATGGTCGGCAAGAAGTATGAGCAGGCCGGAATCGCCAAAGACGGCGCCAAGATGGTCACCGCGGTCGCCTGCTCGCACGTGCCGAAATTCACCGTGATCATCGGCGGCAGCTTCGGCGCGGGCAACTACGCCATGTGCGGTCGCGGCTACCAGCCGCGCTTTCTGTGGATGTGGCCGAATGCGCGCATCAGCGTGATGGGCGGCGAGCAGGCCGCCTCGGTGCTGGCGACGGTGCGCCGCGACGGCTTCGAAGCTGCGGGCAAGACCTGGTCAAAGGAAGAAGAGGATGCGTTCAAGACGCCGATCCGCGAGCAGTACGAACGCCAGGGCCATCCCTATTACGCCAGCGCCCGCCTCTGGGACGACGGCGTGATCGACCCGGCCGATACGCGTCGCGTGCTGGGCCTGGCGATTTCAGCCGCGCTCAACGCACCGATCGAAAAGCAGCGCTTCGGCGTGTTCCGGATGTGATCGGCGCGGTCTAACCGGTTGATATTGCCGGATCAGTGCCCGGGCGCATTCCACTCCGATACGCGCCCATCGCGATCGAAGATGACGCGGCCACCGCTGTCGTCCGGGTAGTACCAGACATCGCCGAACACGCCCGTGGTTACCCTGCCCGCGGGGCCGAGCAGTGCCTTGACCTGACTCCAGCCAAGCCCGGTCTTGATCGCACCCCAGTTGGCCGAATCGGTCCAGCGTGGCGCTGCGGCGGCCACGGTCGTCGCCGGTGCGGCAGTTGCCGCCATCGAGGGCGCTCCGGCGGCGCCCGCTGCGGAGGGCGGTGGCGCCTGCCTGGAGGCAACCACGTTCAATCGCGATTCGAGCTCGGCGATATGCTGCTCCAGCGCTTTCACGCGCGCTTCGAGCGCAGCCTCGCTGGCCTGATCGGCGGCGGCGAGGCTCGGCAATACCGACAACATGCCGGCCAGGATCAGAGCGGTGCAAGAGCGCATAGCGGTACCTCATCGCGAAGTGATCAAAGATAGCATGCGCTGCGGCGACTTCGCGCCGTGTCGCAGCCATGGGTAGTGTCTCAGTTTGAAATGAGGAACCGTTCGCCCTGAGGTACGACCGCAGGAAGTCCCTGTGGGATCGAAGGGTGAATGGTTTCGTAGAGCGCCGTTCATGGTTCGATACGCGAAGCGTACCCTGGCCTGAGCTTGTCGAAGGCTCACCACGAACGGCTGCCGTTATTTTCAAATTGAGACACTACCCAGCCATGGGTCAGAGTGTAGTTTACCCGACCGACCGTTATCCCGACATGAGCAGGTCTCCCGTATCGCTACCGCCTTCCTCTTCGGCGTCGGGCACGAATTTGCCTTGCGCGTCGAGCTCGGCGAACACGCCACCGAGCTTGACCAGTTCTGCATAGCGGCCTTGCTCGATCAATTGGCCTTCCTTGAGCACGAGGATCACATCGGCATTGCGCACGGTTGTGAGTCGATGCGCGATGACGAAGGTAGTGCGGTCCTTGGTCAGCGCATTCAGCGCGCGCTGAATGCGCGCTTCGGTGGCATTGTCGAGCGCGCTGGTCGCTTCGTCGAGAATCAGGATCGGCGCATCCTTGATGCATCGCGCGCGCGATCGACAGGCGCTGGCGCTCGCCGCCGGAGAGCGAGCGACCGCGCTCGGCGACCAGGGTAGAATACGCCTCCGGTTTGACGATGATGAAGTTGTGCGCTTCGGCAGCCTGTGCGGCGGCTTCGAGCTCGGCGTCGCTCGCTTCGGGGTTGCCGATGCGCAGGTTGTCGGCGATCGAACGGTAGAACAGGCCGGGATCCTGGAACACGACGGCAATATGTTCGCGCAATGAATTCAGGCTGACCTCGCGAATATCGATGCCGTCGATCATGATGCGCCCTGCGCTCGGATCGTAGGCGCGATAGAGCAGGCTCAGCGCTGTCGTCTTGCCGGCGCCGGTCGGGCCCACGATCGCTGCCGTACCGCCGGCCGGGATACGGAAACTCAGGTTCTTCAGCGCCGGATGCGAGACGTCGTAGCCGAACGAGACGTTGTCGAACTGCACGTCGCCGCGCACGTTGTCCGGCAACAGCGGCGCGCCGGGTTTTTCCTGCAGCACTTCCTTGGTGTCGAGCACCGCGAAAAAATCCCGCAGCGAATGTGTCTGGAAGAACAGACCGGAAATGAAACCCGCGAACTGTTCGAGCTTGCCGATCTGCATCATCGCGAAGTTGACGAAGGTGACGATGCCGCCGACGGTCACCTCGCCCTTCGCGTTGAGCTGCGCGCCGAGGGTGAAAATCGCCACGATGGTGAGCGTCGACGCCGCACGGTTGGCGACCGCCAGCCAGGCCCAGCCGCGCAGCACCGGATACTGCGCCGCGAGCACGCGCTTCATCATGTCGCGGATCGCCTTCACCTCGGTCGACAGCCGGGTGAAACTCTGCACCACCAGCACGTTGCCGAACACATCGCCGGCGCGTTCGGAAATCTCGTGGTGCAGTTCCTCGACCTCGCCCTGCGCCTTGTGCGTGCGTTGCATGGCGATCGTGTTGAAGATCGCGAAGCTGGTCATCAGGCTGATCATCAGCAGGCCGAGTTTCCAGTTCGTGCGCAGGGTCCACGGCACCATGATGATGATCGACAACAGCGTCGCCAGATGCTCGCGGAAAAATCCCAGCCACAGGCTGAACAGATTGCTGCTGCCGGTGTGCATGATGCGCAGCAGGCGGCCGGTGTGGTGCTGGCCGTGGAAAGCCAACGGCAAGGCGATCGAGTGCTCGAAGAATTGCGCGATGACCGCGAGTCGGCGCCGGTGCGCGAGGCGGTCGGCGAACAGCGAGACCCAGACGCTGGCAACCACACCGCCGAGACCAACGCCGGCCCAGAGGAGGATGTAGTGCCAAGCCTCCTTGTGGCCGTTGCCGGCAAGTGCGTCGACCACCTTGCCGAACAGTACCGGTTCGAGAAAAAACACGCCGGACAGGGCAAGGTTGGCCAGCGCGAGCGTGATCGCCAGCCATTTTTCGGGACGCAGCAAGGCGAGCACACGCAGGTAGATTTGCCAGATGGACATCATGTCTCTCAAGACCGCATTCGCCAATTCTAGCAAGCCTCGGGCTGGCGACACGCCGAGGCGGAAAGCAGCGTATTCGTTGCGCGGCGTACCCGCTATCATTGCAGCCTGCCGTCGCGGGAGTCTCGGGAAGAGAGCATGCCGAAGTCGTTGCTAATCGATCGCAGCGGATCTGTCGCGCGCATCACGCTGAACCGTCCCAAGGTACACAATGCCTTCGACGAAGCGTTGATCGCGGATCTGACTGCCGCCCTGCTCGACGCCGAACGCGACCCGCAGGTGCGCGTCGTCGTGCTCAGCGGCACCGGCACGTCGTTCTCGGCTGGCGCGGACCTCAATTGGATGAGCAGCATGGCGCAGGCGTCCGAAGAGGAGAACCGTCGCGATTCGGAGCGCATGGCGCTGCTGATGCGCACACTGAATTTTCTCGACAAGCCGACCGTCGCGCGCATCAACGGCCCGGCCTACGGCGGCGGCGTCGGATTGATTGCCTGCTGCGACATCGCCATCGCCGCGGACAGCGCCAAGTTCGGCCTGACCGAAGTCAAGCTCGGCCTCGTCCCGGCGGTGATCTCGCCCTACGTCATCGCTGCCATCGGCGCACGCGCCGCGCGGCGGCTGTTTGTCACCGGCGAGATTTTCGATGCGCCCGAAGCGGCCCGGCTCAACCTCGTGCATGAAATCGTCGCCGCGGATCAGCTCGATACTGCCGTGGATCGCGTGCTCGACTGGCTGGCCAGGGGCGGTCCGCAGGCGCAGGTCGAGGCCAAGCAACTGGCCTTGCGCATGAGTGGCGCCTCACGCCGGCATGCCAAGAGCATCGATACGGACAACGCCGCACTGATCGCGCGCCTGCGCGTTGCGGCGGAAGGCCAGGAGGGATTGAATGCCTTTCTCAACAAACGCGCGCCGCAGTGGCTCGCTGCGGAGCCGATCGCAAAGGAGTAGACCATGTCCAATCCAATGAAAATCGACCACATCGGCTTCACCGTTTCCGACATCGAGCCCAGCAAGGCGTTCTATCGCCGCGCGCTGGCACCGCTCGACATCGGCTTGGTCATGGAGGTGACCGAGGATATGACCGGCGGTCGCGCGCATGCGGGTTTCGGCAGCGACGGCAGGCCGTACTTCTGGCTAGGCAACGGCACGGGCGTGTTGCGCGGCAAGCTGCACGTCGCGTTCGCGGCGCCGAACCGCGCCACCGTCGATGCGTTTTACCGAGCCGCGCTCGCCGCTGGCGGCGTCGACAACGGCGCACCCGGCCTGCGCCCGCACTATCACGCGAACTACTATGGCGCCTTCGTGCTCGACCCGGATGGTCACAACATCGAGGCGGTTTGCCAGTTGCCTGAGAGTTGATCGAGCTTTGAAGCCCTCCCCTTCAAGGGGAGGGTTGGGTGGGGATGGTGTTGAAGCCTTCACTATTCCAGGGAGTGTCTCATGCAAGGACAAACCAACCAGCGGATTCTCGATGCAAAGCTGCAACGCAACTTGCGTAACGCTCCAACGGATGCCGAGCATCGGCTTTGGCAGCGCCTGCGCAATCGGCAACTCGACAATTGCAAATTCAGGCGCCAGCATCCTTTCGCCGACTACATCGTCGACTTCGCCTGTCTGGAACGCAAAGTCATAGTCGAACTCGATGGTAGCCAGCACGCAAATGCGACAAAGTACGACGGCGCACGCAGCCAATTTCTTGAAGACGCGGGCTTTCGCGTATTGAGATTCTGGAACAATCAGGTATTTGAAGATATCGATGGGGTGCTCGAAGTGATTTGGCAAAATCTGCACGCAAGGACCACACCATCCCCACCCAACCCTCCCCTTGAAGGGGAGGGCTAGAGCATGTTCACGCGTATCCTGATCGCCAATCGCGGCGAGATTGCCTGCCGCGTTATGCGCACGTGCCGACGTCTGGGCATCCAGACGGTTGCGGTGTATTCGCAGGCCGACGCGGCTGCGCAGCATGTGCGCATGGCGGATTTCGCCTATCCGATCGGTGGCCCGCGGCCGGCGGACTCGTACCTGCGCGGCGAGGCGATCATCGAAGTCGCCCGGCAGAGCGGTGCGCAGGCGATTCATCCGGGCTACGGATTCCTGTCCGAAAACGCCGACTTCGCCGAAGCTGCGGAACGTGCGGGCATCGTGTTCATCGGCCCGTCCGCGGCGTCGATGCGCAAGATGGGCTCGAAGGCTGGTGCCAAGGACCTGATGGCCGGCCACGGCGTGCCCGTGGTGCCCGGCTACACCGGCGATGATCAGGACCCTGCCCTGCTCGCGCGCGCGGCGACGCAGGTCGGCTTTCCGCTGATGATCAAGGCCGCGTACGGCGGCGGCGGCAAGGGCATGCGCATCGTGCGCAAGGCCGAGGAATTTTCCGCCGCGCTCGAATCCTGCCAGCGCGAGGCGAAGAATGCGTTCGGCCGCGACCGCGTGCTGCTCGAGCGTTATATCGAAAGCCCGCGGCATATCGAGTTCCAGATCTTCGGCGACACGCACGGCAATGCAATTCACCTGAACGAGCGCGAATGCTCGGCGCAGCGCCGCTATCAGAAAGTGATGGAGGAAACGCCGTCGCCCTTCCTCACACCCGAGCTACGCACGCGCATGGGCAATGCCGCGATCGCGGCCGCGCGCGCGCTCGACTACGTCAATGCGGGCACGGTCGAATTCATCGTCGATGCACAGGGACGTGCGAGTGCCGCGGAAGGCAGGACGCCGAAAGCGGCCGGGCCCACCGGCGATTTCTATTTCATTGAGATCAACACGCGCCTGCAGGTCGAGCACCCGGTCACCGAAATGGTCCTGCATCTGGACCTGGTCGAGCTGCAACTGCGCGTGGCCGCGGGCGAGGCGCTGCCCGCTTCCCTGCTGCGCAAGCCCTCCCCTTCAAGGGGTGAGGAGGCACGCACGCGAGCCACTGGCTCGCGTGCCGACGGACGCCCGGAGCAGGAGCGCAGGGCTGGGTTGCTTGGCGAGGACGGGAAGCCCGAGCTTAGCAACGTGGGTGGGGATGGTGTCGTTGCCGACGGTCATGCGATGGAGCTGCGCCTGTATGCGGAAGACCCGCAGCAGGGCTTTCTGCCCGGCTCGGGCAAACTGCAACGTCTGCAGCTGCCGCCGCAGAGTGCGCATGTGCGCATCGACGCTGGCGTGATCGAAGGCGATACGGTGACGATTTTCTACGATCCGATGATCGCCAAGCTGGTCGTCTGGGATCGCACGCGCGCGCATGCGCTGCAGCGCATGCGCGATGCACTCGCGCAATGCGCCATCGTCGGACCGAAATCGAACATCGATTTTCTCGAACGTCTGGTGCGTCATCCGGCGGTGATCGAGGGCCGCATCGATACGGGCTATCTCGATCGGCATCTGGATGAATTCCTGCCCGCCGACGTGGCGCCCGATCCTGCGCTCTTGTTCGCCGCCGCAACCGCGGTATTGCTCGGCGAGGAAGCCCAGGCGCCGCTGCTGGCACGCGCGAGCGACGATCCGCACTCGCCCTGGGCGCGCGCGGATGCGTGGCGGCTCGGCCATCCGGGCAAGCGCATCGCCTGTTTCTCGCATGGCGGCGAGCGCATCGAGGTCGATGCGCACGGCGCGGGGGGCAGCTACGCGCTGGACTTCGGCGACGCGCACTGCACGGTTGAAAATGCGCTCATCCGCGACGGTTTCCTGAGCGCCAGCTTCGACGGCGTCGCGCGTCGCTATCGCAGCCAGGTCGATGAGAACGAGGTTCTGCTGCACGATGGCGAGCGCCGCACGCAGCTGCCGCGCATCCCCGCGTTTCCATTTACCAAATCCGTGCAGACCAGCGGCGACCGCATCAACGCGCCGATGCCGGGTCGCATCGTGCTGATGAAGGTGAAATCCGGCGATGAAGTAAGCGAAGGTCAGGAATTGATCGTGATGGAAGCGATGAAAATGGAAATCACGCTCAAGGCGCCGCGCACGGCGAAGATCGCCGCGGTCAACGCTGCGGTCGGCGAGTTTGTCGAAGCCGATGCCGTGCTCGTGCTGTTCGAGGAACGGAAGTGAAATTTAGAATCAGCGCATCGCACGCTCTGGCGCCGATGTTCGCGGTTGCGTTGGCAGGTTGCGTATCGACGATTTTCGAGGCGCCGCCGGGCGACGCGACATCGACCTGTGACCCGCGCTGGGTCGGAAACTGGGACGTGCATATCGTCGACCGGAAAGCGGAAGGCGACGACAAACTAGTTTTGCGCGTCGGCGCGGATTGCAAAACGCTGGCCGTCGTTGAAAACGGAAACGCGCAGCACGACCTCGACCACGCGGTGCTGGCCTTCGCATCCATTCGCGGCGGCCGCATCGCCGCACTGAAACTGGATCCCAATGCCAAAGACGCAAATTCGAAACTGTCGAATTGGGAAACGGGCTACCATTATTTTTCCTATGTTGCGAACGACAAACAAATTCGTCTGCAACAGGCCGATGACGAGCGCGTTGCGAAATTGCTGATCGACGGTAAATTGTTCGGCCGCACAGAAAAAATTACCCGCTATCCGGGGGCGAACCAACCCACAAACAGCGGCACGCTGCATAACTTCGTAGCCGGCACGCCGAAGGATATGGCGCACGCGCTGGAGGCGTGCCCGTTGTTTTCGGACAAGAGCGCCATCATCTTGAACCGCATCGCGGCTGATATCGACCCGCTCAAGAAAGCTGCCGCGAAAGCCAGTCAACCATGACGTTCCCCAAACAAATCCGCATCGTCGAAGTCGGTCCGCGCGACGGCCTGCAGAACGAAAAAGCCATCGTGCCGACGGCGGCCAAGGTCGAACTGATCGACCGCCTCTCGGCCACCGGTCTGCAGACCATCGAGGCGACCAGTTTCGTCAGCCCGAAGTGGATCCCGCAACTGGCCGACGCCACGGACGTTTATACGGCCATTCACAAGGCCCCCGGCGTGCGCTATCCGGTGCTCGTGCCGAACATGCAAGGCTACGAGCGCGCGCGCGCGGTCGGCGTCGAGGAAATCGCCGTGTTCGGCGCGGCGAGCGAAGCGTTCAGCCGCAAAAACATCAACGCATCGATCGCGGAGTCGCTGGACCGTTTTGCGCCGGTGATCGAGCGCGCCAAGGCCGACCAGGTCGGCGTGCGTGGCTATGTCTCGACCGTGCTCGGCTGCCCGTATCAGGGTGAGGTACCGGTTGCCGACGTCGTGCGCGTGGCAAAGAGTCTGCACGCGATGGGCTGTTATGAGATCTCGCTCGGCGACACGATCGGCATCGGCACGCCGGCGAAGGCGCGCGCGATGCTGGCGGCCGTCGCGAGCGAAGTGCCGATGAGCGCGCTTGCGATTCATTTTCACGACACACGTGGCCAGGCGCTGGCGAATATTCTCGCCTGCCTCGAACTTGGCGTCGGCGTGATCGACTCAGCCGTCGCCGGCGTCGGCGGCTGTCCGTATGCGCGCGGCGCGAGCGGCAACGTCGCCAGCGAAGATGTGGTCTACATGCTGCACGGCATGGGCATCGCGACCGGCATCGATCTGGAAAAATTGATCGCGACCGGACAATGGCTCAGCGCGCAGTTGACGCGCGACAACGGCAGCAAGGTTGGCAAAGCCGCCACGTGAGCGGCAGCGCATGGCTATAATCGCGCACCCCTCGACGAGGTTCACGCCTTGCCCGCCCGACTTGCTCCCGATCAATCCCGTGGTTATCTGATTCCGATCGGCATCGCCTCGCGTCCCGAGGGGCACACCGATGTATTCAAGCGGCTGCTGGCGCTGCTTGGACAGCGCGCGCAGATCGTCGTGATCGCGGCACAGAATCTGGGTGAGTCACCACCCGATGAACTCGAAGCCGCGTTGATGGCGCTCGGCGCCGGTCGCGCGCAACGCCTTGCCTTGGCCAACCGCGCCGACTGCGATCAGCGCGCCACGCTCGCCCTGATCGAGCGCGCCGATTGCGTCCTGCTCTACGCCGACCAACCCTTGCGTCTGTCCACCCTGCTCGGCGGTACCCAGCTCGCGCGCCTGCTGCGCCGGCGCAATGCCGACGGCATGGCGGTTGGCGGCATCGGTTCGGGCGCGGCGATACTCGCCGAGCACATGCTTGCCAGCGGTGCGCACGGCCCCACGCCGCGCATGGGCAGCGTGACGCTCGCGCCCGGCCTGGGCCTGTCGAATCGGCTGGTCATCGATCAGGGCGGCGGCGGCGCGGATCGCCTCGGACGCCTGCTCGCCGCACTCGCGCTCAATCCGTTCGCGCTCGGCATCGGTATCGATCCGGACACGGCCGCGTTCATCGGCCCAGACAACGTGATGGACGTGGTCGGCTACGGCGGCATTACCGTGGTCGATCCGACCGATGTCGGCCACTCCAATGTCGCCGAGGCGGGACCGAGCGAGCCGATCAGCATCACCAACCTGCGCGTGCATGTGCTCGTGCACGGCTCGCGTTACGATCTGGATTTCCGCCGCACGATTTCCTGATGCACGCGCGATGAACAAGCCGCTGACGATTCGCGTCGCTAATGAGGCCGATGCGGAGCAGATCCGCGCGATCTACGCCCCGCATGTCCAGTCCGGGTTGGCGTCGTTCGAAACCGAAGTACCGGATATGGAAACGATGCGTGCGCGCATGCGCAAACTGCTGCCGACGCATCCGTGGCTGGTCTGCGTCGACGGCGAGCGCATCGCGGGCTATGCCTATGCCGGTCCGCATCGCGAGCGCGCCGCATACCGCTGGTCGACCGAAGTCACCGCCTATGTGCACGCCAACTACCGCGGCCGCGGCGTGGGCAAACGCCTGTATGCCGCATTGTGTACTTTGTTGCGTGCACAGGGTTATGTGAACGCCTACGGCGGCATCACCCTGCCAAATGCGGCCAGCGTCGCGCTGCACGAGTCCTGCGGCTTCACACCCTGCGCCTTGTATCGCCATACCGGTCACAAATTTGGCGCCTGGTACGATGTAGGCTGGTGGCAACTCGTGCTGCAGCTGCCACCGCCATCGCCCGCCGAACCGATTCCATTCAGCGCGTTGCCTGCGACTGTGCTGTCTGTCGCCATGCGCGCCGAGTCGGAATAGCTTCGCCACGTCAACCCTAATACGACTGCTGCGTTGAGTGTAGCTAACGAATGCGCTGAGCCTTGGGGGACAACGGCGCTAATGCTCCATCGAATTGCGGGAGAGTGTGCGATGAGCAACAAACCTGGAAGGGGCAGTCTTCACGCTGCGTTCGCCTGCATCCTGCTTCCCTGGTGTCATCTTGCGTCGGCGCAGAACATATCGCCAAATTCCGATCTGCTGGTCCGCCCACCGCGAGTCATCGGCACCTATCACGCCAGCCGCGTAGTTACCGATATTCCGAAGAACGACGCAGCCGCGACTCGTTTTCTGACCATGGCCACGTTTGGTCCGACTCAGACGGACATCAACCTGCTGCGCCAGATCGGTTATCACGCATGGATAACCATGCAACTGGCTTTGCCTGCTTCTCCGCAGCGGCCTTATGTCGAGGCGCTGGACAAGGCAGTGCAGAACCCGGGCCAGAGCGATCGCATGGAGGCCTGGTTCAACAATGCGGTGACCGCGCCGGACCAGCTGCGCCAGCGCATGGCGTGGGCGTTGTCGCAAATCATGGTGGTGTCCGACCAGTTCGCCGGACTGACCCAGGATCCGATCGCGCTGGCCGAGTACTACGACACCCTGGCGCGCGATGCGGGCGGCTACACCGACGGCGCCGGCTTCTATCACGCGCCGACGTTTTCGAACCTGATGACCGATGTCACCCTGAGTCCGGCGATGTCGCACATGCTTACGTATTTGCGCAATCAGAAAGCCAATGCGGCGATCGGCACGTCGCCCGACGAAAACTACGCGCGTGAAGTGATGCAACTGTTCACCATCGGTCTGGTGCTGCTCAATCCGGACGGCTCGCAAAAGCTCAATGCCAGCGGACAACCCATTCCAACCTATCCGCAGGCGACGGTTACCGCCTATGCGCGCGTCTTCACCGGCTGGAGCTATTCGACCGGTTTCAAGGGCAATCCGGCGTCGTCCACCAACTGGTCGGTGGCCGAATACCAGCCGCTCGTGTGCTACGACACCTACCACGATTTCGGCGCGAAGACCCTGCTCAGTTACACCGGCAACTACGGCGCCAATTCGGACGCGCTGAGCTTGCCGGCAAACAACACCTGTGCGGCCGATCTGCAACAGGGTCTGTCGATACTGGTGAATCACCCGAATGTCGCACCGTTCATTTCGCGTCAGCTGATCCAGCACTTCGTCACCAGCAATCCGACGCCGGACTACGTCGCACGCGTGAGCGCCGTGTTCAGCGCGAATGGCGGCGATCTCGGCAAGGTGATCACCGCGGTGCTAACCGACAACGAAGCGCTGACCGGATCGATTCCATCGCAATACCGCGGCTACGTATTCGGCAAGGCGCGCGAGCCGCTGCTCAAGCTCACCGCTCTGTGGCGTTATTATGGCGCCGCCGCGCAGAACGGTTTGTATACATTTTCCAATCCGCAGACCAGCTACGCGGAACGCCCGCAGGGCGCACCGTCGGTATTCAATTTCTATTCGCCGAGCTATCTGCCGCCAGGCGAGCTCGCCAGTGCCGGATTGTTCGCACCGGAGTTCCAGATTCTTAGCGAATCGACCACGGTAACCACGGCCAACGATCTGACCAATCGCGTCGGCGCCTATGTCGGCAACAGCAAAAATACCGCAAGCACGATCGCGATCGATCTGGGCAATCTCAATGGGCTCGCGGCGAACTCGGGCGCCCTGGTCGATCAAGTCAACCACGACCTGCTCTACGGCAGCATGAGCGGAACGACCCGGACGAACCTGGTCAACCTGATCAATACGATGCCCGCGAGCAACCCCACGGCGCGCGCGCAAGCCGCGTTGCAGCTCGTGCTTGCATCGCCCGAATTCTCCATCCAGAAGTGAGACGCATCATGTCCACAGCATTCTCCCGTTCGCGGCGCGATTTCCTGCGCGACGCCGCCTGCAGCAGCATCGCCTGCGCCACCGGCGGTGCGCTGCTGACCCAGTTCGGCCTGATGAATTCGGCTCTGGCGCAGTCGTGCAGTTATGGCCCGGTCAACGACTACAAGGCGCTGATCTGCATTTTCCTGCTCGGTGGTAACGACTCGTGGAACATGCTCATCCCCACCGATGCCCGTTACGCGACCTACAGCGCCTCGCGCAGCGGCGGCGCACCGCAAGGCATGGCGATCGCGCAGAGCAGCCTGGTGCCGGTCAACGTTCTCGGCACGACCGGCGGCGAAACCTATGGACTGCACCCGAACCTCACCGAGCTGGCGAACGTTTTCAACAGCGGCAACGGCGCCTTCGTGGTGAATGTCGGTACGGCGCTGCAGCCGATCACCAAGACCCAATATCTCAGCCCGGCCTACCCGGTCCCGCCCCAGTTGTTCTCGCACGCCGATCAGCAGGCGCAATGGCAATACGGCCAACCGCAGGAGAATGGCATCACAGGCTGGGGCGGCCTGGTTGCGGATCGGCTGCATCTGCTCAATCCCGGCGCGACGATTCCGATGTCGATTTCCCTGAGCGGGCAGAATCGCTTTCAGGCGGGCGCTTCGGTCCAGCCGTATACCTTGTCGAGCAGCGGTCCCGCCGGACTGGCGGGCTATACCGGCAGCGCGGGCGCTGCGCGGCTGAGCACTCTTGAGAGCATGCTCGCGGAAACCTATCCCGATCCATTCTCTCGTACGTATGCTTCCACCGTCAGCAATTCGCTGGCCTACTACAACACGATGCAGACCGCGCTGAGCACCGCTCCCGCACTGACGACCCAGTTTCCCGTCAACAATCCGGTCGCCGCCGCGCTCGCGGAAATCGCCAGGATCATCTCGGTGCGCGCAACGCTCAAGGCGAATCGGCAGATATTTTTCATCAGCTACGGCAGCTTCGATACCCACGACAGCCAGCTCGTCGAACAGCCGCAGTTGTACACGACGATTTCCCAGGCGCTGGGTGCGTTCCACGATTGCACGGTCAACGATCTGGGAATTCCGCAATCGATCACCACGTTCACCCTGTCCGAATTCGCACGCACCTTGAACTCGAACGGCGACGGCACCGACCATGCATGGGCCGGCATCCAGTTCGTCATGGGCGGCGCGGTGAAGGGTCAGCGCCTGTACGGCGCGCCCGCCGCGAGCGGCAGCATATTTCCCAATCAAGCCCTGAACGGGCCGGACTGCCTGGCACGCGGGCAGATGATTCCAGGCGTCTCCTGCGATCAGTATTCGGCCACGCTGGCCAGCTGGCTGGGCGTGCAAAGCTGCGATATCGCGGCGATCTTTCCCTACGTGGGAAACTTCGCGACGACGAATCTGGGCTTTCTGGGCTAAGGCACGGCCCAATGTTCGGCTACAATGCGCGCCCTTGGGCAGCGACAGGGCGTGCGGCGTGCAATTCGATCAAACCAAAGCGGTCATAACGGGGGGCGTTTCCGGCCTCGGCCTCGCGGTCGCCAAATACCTTGTCGCGCACGGAGCGAAGGTTGCCCTGCTCGATATCGACGACGAGAAAGGCGCAGCCGCGGTGGCCGAGCTGGGTGCGGCGGCGGGTTATCAGCGCACCGATGTCACTTCCGAAAGCGATGTGGTCGCAGCCTTGAAGCAGGCTGCCGAACGCATGGGCGGACTGAACGTCGCGATCAACTGCGCCGGCATCCTCGGTTCGGGCCGCGTGCTTGGCAAGGATGGCCCGATGCCGCTGAAGACTTTCCAGAGCACGGTGATGGTCAATCTGATCGGCAGCTTCAACGTGGCCAAGGCCGCCGCCGACCTGATGCAGCACAACGCGCCTGGCGCGGACGGCGAACGCGGCGTGATCGTCAACACGGCATCGATCGCTGCCTACGAAGGCCAGATCGGCCAGGCCGCCTATGCCGCATCCAAGGGTGGCGTGATCGGCATGACCCTGCCGATGGCGCGCGAGTTCGCGCGCATCGGCGTGCGCGTGATGACCGTCGCGCCGGGCGTATTCCACACGCCAATGCTCGGCGGCATGCCGGCCAAGGTATACGAATCCCTTTGTGCACAAGTACCCTTTCCCTCACGCCTCGGCACGCCCGAGGAATTCGCCGCGACCGTCGCCTTCATCCTCGAAAACCGCTACCTCAACGGCAGCGTGATCCGGGTCGATGGAGCGATTCGGTTGGCACCAAAGTGAGTTCAGGATGAACTCATCCCGGACAGCACATGGATGTGCGCTGATCCGGGATCCATATCCGACTACCCATCTAAATCAATCTGGATTCCCGCTTTCGCGGGACTGCGAAGGCAGGATGCCGAAGCGAACATTCGCGCAGCGAATGGCCCGAAGGGTGAGCCGCGGAAGCGGCGAATAATGACGAGCACTAGATAATATGAAAGCCTTCGAACTCAAACGCGGTAACGTCGTCGAACACAACGGCAAGGTCTGGCAGATTCGCGACATCGAGCGTAGCTCGCCCCAAGCCCGCGGCGGCAATGTCACCTATCGCTTCATCATGTATTCGGTGCCCGGCGCGCAGAAACTTGACCTGTCGCTGCGCGCCGATGACGATCTCAAGGAAACCGAGCTCGTCCGCCGAGCCGCAAACTTTTCCTACAAGGACGGCGAGGCTTTCGTGTTCATGGACAGCGAGGATTACACGCAGTACACGCTCGATGCGGAGGCGGTCGGCGACGCGGCAGGCTACATCGTCGACGGCCTCGAAGGCTGCTATCTGCAATTGATCGACGATCAAGCCGTCGCCTTGCAGCTGCCGCAAACGGTGATCCTTCAGGTCGTCGATACCGCGCCGGAACTGAAAGGCGCGACCGCAACCAAGCGGCCAAAGCCCGCCAAGCTCAACACGGGCATCGAAATCCTCGTACCCGAATACGTCACCACGGGTGAAAAGATTCTGGTCAGCACGACGACGGGCGAATTCTCCGGCCGAGCGTAGCGTCAGATGTCCGCGCCCAAGATCGCGTCAGCACTAACTTTGCGCATTCGACCGGCCGCCCCGGCCGATGCGACGGCATTGGCGGATCTCGCCGAACGCACCTTCCGCGACACCTTCGGCGCCGTGAACACGCCTGCCAATGTGGCCGCGCATATCGCGGCGTCCTACAGTCCCGCGAAGCAACTGACGGAAATCGAATCGCCGCAGATTCGTACCCTGCTCGTGGCACACGACGATTGCGCCATCGGTTATGCGCAACTGCGCAGCGGACATGTGCCGGAATGCGTAACGACGGGCGCCGCGATCGAGTTATGGCACTTCTATATCGACACAGCCTGGCTCGGGCACGGCGTTGCCCAGCGTTTGATGGAGGCTGTGTTCGCTGAGGCCATGGACCTGGATGCCGAAGCCATCTGGCTCGGTGTCTGGCAGCGCAACCCGCGCGCGATCGCGTTTTATCGCAAACGTGGGTTCCACGAAGTCGGCGCGCATGTATTTCATCTCGGCGGCGATGCGCAGGTCGATTCGATCATGGTTCGCGACCTCGTCTAAGCCGCTTGATTTCCGCGCAACCATTTGCGCGCCATGCGTCGTAACGAGTCGTCTGCGTCAGCGTCTTTCTCGACCGCAGCGATGTCGCGCCACGCCAGCGCATGCGATTCATCGCTGACTGAAAACGCCTCGTTGCCGGTCGCGCGTACAACAAAGCGCACGTCGTAGTGCCAGTGTGCCGGCTCATCGCCGCGCGCCGGAATTTCATGGCGATCCAGATCGAAAATACCAGGCCCGACAATGAGGTCGCGCAATCCTGATTCCTCCTCGGCTTCGCGCAGCGCGACGCGCGCGAGATCGACATCGCCATCGGCATGCCCGCCGAGTTGCAGCCAGCGATCGAGTTTTCGATGGTGGGTGAGCAGCACGCGCTGGCCGTCCTTGCTGACCAGCCAGGCCGAACCGGTTAAATGACCATGAGCCAAGCTGCGCTCGGCCGCATCGGCGTGTGCGCTCATGAAAGCGCGAAACAGTGCGATCGAATCGGCCTCGTCGGCGTCGGCAGGCGCGTAATTGTCGAGCATGGCCAGCCAGTGCTGTTGATGCGGCCGCAGAGGTCGATTGGAGGTTTCGTTTTCAGGCTTGTGCAACACCGCTTGCTCGCCATCATGTGGTCGCGTATTTTAGCTGATGCATCACGGCCCCGGATTTGATCAAAGAAGGGCTGATGGTTGCACGACTATGACGGCGGCCGGGTTACTTCGGGCCGCCGTTTCGCAAAGCCACCAGCTCCGGGGAGCGCATCAATGCTTTTTTGGCGTGTCAAACCGCTCGACAAAATTCTCGAAACGGCTGAGAAGAAATCGCTCAAGCGCCAGCTCGGCCCGATCCAGCTGACCCTGCTCGGTATTGGCGCCGTGATCGGCACCGGCATCTTCGTGCTGACCGCCGAGGCCGGGCAGAAAGCCGGCCCTGGCATGATGATCGCGTTCGTCATTGCGGCAACTGTCTGTGCGTTGGCTGCTCTCGCCTACGCTGAACTCGCATCGATGCTACCCGTCTCGGGGTCGGCCTATACCTATACCTACGGCGTGCTGGGCGAATTCGTCGCCTGGATCGTCGGTTGGGCGCTCGGGCTCGAATACGGTATCGGCGCGGCGGTGGTCTGCGTCGGCTGGTCGGGTTACATGAACGGATTGTTGGCGCAGAAGACGTTTTTCGGCGGTGCGCTGGCGCTACCGGACTACCTGCGCACCGGACTGTTTGCGGGCGGCACTTTCAATCTGCTCGCGTTCCTGATCGGCCTGGCGGTCACCGTGCTGCTGGTCATCGGCACCTCAAAGAGTGCGCGCGTCAACGCCGTGCTCGTGGCGATCAAGATCGTCGCCTTGACCATGTTCATCTTCGTCGCCTTCCCTGCAGTCAAGAGCAGCAATTTCGAGCCGTTCCTGCCCGGCGGCTGGGGCAGCCCGCTTGGCGGTGTCGGCGTGCTCGGCGCGGCCGCGTCGATCTTTTTCGCCTACGTCGGCTTCGATGCGGTGTCGACCGCGGCCGAAGAAACCAAGAACCCGAATCGCAACATTCCCATCGGCCTGATCGCTTCGCTCACGATCTGCACGATCTACTATCTACTCGTCGGCTACGTCGCAGCCGGTTCGGTCGGCTCGCAGCCGATGCTCGGCGCCGACGGTATGCCGCTCGACCCGGGCACTCCCGCAATGGTAGCGGCCTGCGTCAACTCGGAAGCGCTGGTCTGCAGCAAGGAACCGCTCGCGCATGTGCTGCGCCTGCTCGGCCACACCCGTCTCGGTGACTGGATCGGCATCGCCGCGATCCTCGCTCTGCCCTCGGTCATCCTGATGATGATGTTCGGCCAGACACGCATCTTCTTCACGATGTCGCGCGACGGTCTGCTGCCCGATGCGCTATCAAAGGTGCATCCGCGCTTCCACACACCGCATGTAATCACAGTACTCACGGGCATCGTTGTCTCGATCTGCGCGGCGCTGTTCCCGGTCGGCAAGCTCGCCGACACCTCGAACTCCGGCACCCTGCTCGCGTTTGCGATGGTCTCGATCGGCGTTCTGATCCTGCGCAAGCAGCAACCGGATCGTCCGCGCCCATTCCGCACGCCGTTCGCATGGATCGTCTGCCCATTCGCGGTGTTCGGCTGCCTGCTGCTGTTCGTCAATCTGAGCATGACCGCGAAAGTGGTGTTCGTCGTCTGGGCTCTGATCGGTCTCGTGATCTACCGGTTGTACGGATACAAGCGCAGTCAGCTTGCTCCGGGCTACGTGGGTTGATCGAATGAGTGCCGGTGATTGAATCGGGCCGGCGTTCGCGCCGGCCCGTTTTTGAAGGCTCTGAATAAGCCCATCCTGGACTTATCAGAGCGCGCCGAGTCCGGTACATGCCCGGACTCGACTACGACGAATCAAGCGGTTGAGGCGTCCGCCTCACGTTGCAACTTCGCTGCGTTGGAAATCGAATGCTCAAGCAACTACTCCGCACCAAGCATCCGCTCGCCGTCAACAAGGAGGCTGGCGAACTGGAATTGCGCCGCACGCTCGGACCCTGGGGCCTGACCGCGATCGGCATCGGTGCGGTGATCGGCGGCGGCATTTTCGTCATCACCGGCACCGCCGCGGCCGAGCATGCCGGTCCGGCAATCATATTGTCCTTCGTGCTGGCGGCGATCTGTTGCACGTTCTGCGCGCTGTGCTATGCCGAGTTCGCCGCGATGGTGCCGGTCTCGGGCTCGGCTTATTCCTATACTTATGCGACCTTGGGCGAAGGTGCCGCGTGGTTTATCGGCTGGATGCTGATCCTCGAATACGGCGTGTCGGCATCGGCGGTCGCGTCGAGCTGGACCGGGTACTTCGTCAGCCTGCTCGATCACGTCGGTATACATTTACCCGCGGTGCTGACCAACGCGCCGCTGGACGAACACTTGAAGGCGACCGGTGCGGTCATGAATCTGCCCGCAGTGGGGATCGTGATGGCTTTGACCTGGCTGTGTTACATCGGCATCCGCGAGTCGGCGTCGGTGAACACCGTGATGGTCGCTCTGAAAGTTTGCCTGATCGTGCTGGTGATCTTCGCCGGTTGGAGCTATGTCGACACCAGCCTGTGGACGCCGTTTATCCCGGAGAGTCCGGAGCCCGGCAAGTACGGCTGGTCCGGCGTACTGCGTGGCGCATCGATGGTGTTCTTCGCCTATATCGGCTTCGAGGCGACCTCGGTCGCCGCGCAGGAATCGCTCAATCCCAAACGCGACCTGCCACTGGGCATGCTCGCCTCGCTGGCGATTTGCACGGTCCTCTACATCGGCATGGCCGCGGTCCTCACGGGGCTCATGTCCTACACTCAATTGGGCACCAGCGAGCCGGTCGTGACCGCGGTGGCCAGTCATCCGCAACTGGCCTGGCTGCGCTGGATCGTCGAAGTCGGCGCGCTGATCGGCCTGTCGAGCGTGATCCTCTGCATGGTGATCGGCCAGCCGCGCATCTTCATGATCATGGCCAACGACGGCCTGCTGCCGCCGGTGTTTTCACGCATCCATCCGAAGTACCGCACGCCGCATATCAACACCGTGATCACCGGCATCGGCATCGCCGTGCTCGCCGCGATATTCCCGCTCGACATCCTCGGCGACCTGACCTCGATCGGCACGCTGATCAGTTTCGCCGCGGTCTGCGCCGGCGTGTGGATCCTGCGCATCTACCACCCGGAGATTCCGCGTCCATTCCGCATTCCGGCTGCGCCGCTGATCTGCTTCCTCGGCGTGGCAAGCTGCCTCATCTTGCTGTCGACTTTCGGCTCGTACAACTGGTGGCTGACGACGATCTGGAC
>JAYTQX010000053.1:0-3264 GCA_043746455.1 Pseudomonadota bacterium | reverse complement strand
ATTTCGCGCTTGAGCAGGGCTTCGATGCGCTGACGATCCTTGAACGACAGGTCCTCGGCGTGTGCCTCGAACAGATAGGTGTCGAGGTCGAAATCCTTCACATGCATCTTCGTGTGGAAGATGTTTTCCTGGTACACGTTGACGTCGAACATCTCGTATTTCTGCCGGATGTGCTTGGCCAGGTATTCCTGGATCGAGTTGATGCGGTGGTCGATGTAGTGCTTCTTGCCCTTCACGTCGCGGGTGAAGCCGCGCACTCGATAGTCCATGGTCACGATATCCGACTCGAAGCTGTCGATCAGGTAATTCAACGCCTTCAGCGGCGAAATCACACCGCAGGTGGCCACGTCGATGTCCGCACGGAACGTCGCAATGCCGTTGTGCGGATGCGTTTCCGGATAGGTGTGGACGGTGATATGGCTCTTGTCCAGATGCGCGACGACGGCGTCGGAAATGAGGTCGCGGCCGGCATCGCGCTTGTCGATCACCGGTTCCTCGGAAATCAGGATCGTCACGCTCGCGCCCTGCGGATCGTAGTCCTGACGCGCGATGTTGAGGATGTTGGCGCCGATGATCTCGGCCACGTCGGTGAGGATCTTGGTCAGACGATCCGAGTCGTAGGTATCGTCGATGTACTCGATATAACGATCGCGCTGCTCGGCGGTCACCGCGTAGCAGATATCGTAGATATTGAAGCTGAGCGCCTTGGTGAGGTTGTTGAAACCCTGCAGTTTCAGGCGCGGAAGAGGTTTGACCACGATAGATTTCCCACAAAGCCACCGCCAAGCGCCGACGATGAAGCGCGCGAATTATGGAACAAGTTGGTTGCGGGGGGAACCATGCGCCGGCGCATGTTCGCTTGAAAGATTTGTTGCGGTCTGTCGCTTTCCTGCTTTTTTCGTCTAAGATGCTGTGCGGCCGACTGGGGGCTGTGTTGACGTCGGTAGTGCAATCCACAGGGGAGGCCAACAGCCATCCATGAGCAGACTATCTGAGAGATCGAGTGTGTCCCAGCCTTTGCGCTATACCCTGCAAAAAGCGATCGCGCGCGTGCAAACACCCAGCTCCCTGGTTCTGGATCAGGCGACCCTGAATCGGTTCCTCGAGTACTGTCATCTGCGCCACTACCCGCGCAAGACGGTCATTATCCGTCCGGGCGACCTGGCGAACATCCTGTATTTCATCATCGAAGGTTCGGTGACGGTGTCGTCGGAGGACGAGGAAGGGCGCGAGCTGATCCTTGCCTACATCAACGCCGGCGAGTTCATCGGCGAGATGGGCCTGTTCGTGGAAACGCCGCAGCGCGAAGTGATGGTGCGTACGCGCACCTCGTGCGATCTGGCCGAGATCAGCTACGACCGCCTGTTCCAGTTGGCCGAAGGCTCGTTGCGCGAAGACCTGCCGAAGATCCTGTTCGCGATCGGCACGCAACTCACCAACCGCGTGCTCAATACCTCGCGCAAGGTCAGCCGCCTCGCGTTCATGGACGTGACCAGCCGCGTCGCCAAGACGCTGATCGATCTGACCGCCGAACCGGACGCGATGTCGCATCCGAAAGGTATACAAATTCGCATCTCGCGCCAGGAAATCAGCCGCATTGTCGGCTGCTCGCGCGAAATGGTCGGGCGCGTGCTCAAGCAGCTCGAAATCCAGGGCATGATTTCGGTGTCGGGCAAGAATATGGTGGTGTTCGATTCGCGCTGAACGAGTGACTTGGGGATCGCATAAAGAAATCTGTCATTCCGGCGAAAGCCGGACTGCGAAGGCAGGATGCCGAAGCGAACATTCGCGCAGCGAATGGCCCGCAGGGCACGCGGCAGGAGCCGCGTGTAATTCAGCGCGTTTTCCTTGGCCCGGTGAAGAGCGAAGACGCTGGATGACAAGCTTCGCTGTTGTAATGCGCCTCCGGATTTCGCCGGAATGACGAGCGCGACTACTGCCACTCGACGATCGAAAGCCGCCCCTTCAAGCGCGGCGACACGCGCGCGAGCATCTGCCGGTCCGGATTGACCAGGAACGCCGAGCGCGCGGCCGCAAGGATCGGCAGATCGGCCAGCGAATCGCTGTAGGCGACATCCCATGGCGGGCGCACGCCGCGGCGCCCGAGCTGGTGCGCTTTCTCCACGCCGACATTGCGCACGGCGACGCGCACGCCGAAACGCCCCTCGGCGAGTCTGGATGCGACCAGCTCGATCTGGCCCAGTCCAAGCTCATCGAGGATGGTGCGCGCCAGGGCTTCCTCGCAGCCGCTGACCACGATCACGCGCGCCCCCGCATGCCGATGCGCATTCAGCGCGGCAAGTCCCTGGCGCGAGAAATGGCGCGCGTCGCGCGCGAGCCTGCGACCGAAATCCTGCGCAAGCGTGCGGTAGCGCGACAGGGAAAATCCAAGCAAGGCGAGTCGCACGATAAAACGGACCGCGCCACTGCGCGTGCGCTGCGGCCACAGGAACGGCAATGTGACCAACAATAATGGCGACGCCAGCACGACGCGCCACCAGGCGCGCGCGCAGTGATGCCGCATCAGCGCGGTGAACGCGTCGCCCTTGAACAGCACGCCGTCGAAATCGAACAACACCACGGGCTGCGCGCCGGCCGTTTTTGCGCGCGCCGAATCAACCGTCATCGCTGAACAATCGATGCAGTTCCGCGCCCGGATCGTCCGCGCGCATGAAGGTTTCGCCGACCAGGAACGCGTTCACGCCCGCGCCGCGCAGACGCGCGACATCGGCGCGGGTGGCGATGCCGCTTTCGGTTACCAGCAGCCGATCCGTAGGCACCTGTCGGCGTAATTGCAAGGTGGTGTCGAGCGTCGTTTCGAACGTGCGCAGGTTGCGGTTGTTGATACCGATCAGACGCGCCGATGTGTTGAGCGCACGCTCAAGTTCCGCAGCATCGTGCACTTCCACCAGCACATCCAGATCGAGCTCGTGCGCGAGCGCGGATAATTCCAGCAGGCTGGCATCGCCCAGCGCCGCAACGATCAGCAGGATTGCGTCGGCGCCAAGCACCCGCGCCTCGTAAACCTGGTAAGGGTCGATCGTGAAATCCTTGCGCAATACCGGCAGCGCGCAGGCCGCGCGTGCCTGCTGCAGGTAGGCATCGGTACCTTGGAAAAAATCGACGTCGGTGAGCACGGACAGACATGCCGCACCGCCCGCCTCGTAGCTGCGTGCGATTAGTTCCGGGTGAAAATCCGCGCGGATCACGCCGCGGCTCGGGCTGGCTTTTTTCACTTCCGCGATCACGCCGGCATGGCCGGCG
>JAYTQX010000052.1:0-3726 GCA_043746455.1 Pseudomonadota bacterium | reverse complement strand
CAACGGCACCGGCATGGCGCCCGCGTATTCGCTGGTCAGTCTGCAGGAGCGCGGCCGCCTGCTGATCGACGAAGGCGCGCAGATCTACGAAGGCCAGCTTGTCGGCATCCACGCCAAGGACAACGACCTCACCGTCAATGCTCTGCGCGCGAAACAGCTCACCAACATCCGCGCCGCCGGCAAAGACGAAAACGTCCAGCTCACGCCCGCGATTAAGATGTCGCTTGAACAGGCGCTCGAATTCATCGACGACGACGAACTGGTCGAGGTCACGCCCAAGGCCGTGCGCCTGCGCAAGAAGCACCTGACCGAAAACGATCGCAAGAAGGCGTCAAGACAGGCGGCGTGAGCGACGTGCGCACGGCCGGCGTCCTGCCCCAGGTCACGTTGCCAAATTGATCGTGGATCGCTTTCAGGATGTTCGATAGACGAATCGCGCATT
The DNA here is from genome assembly GCA_043746455.1 of Pseudomonadota bacterium. GTDB lineage: Bacteria > Pseudomonadota > Gammaproteobacteria > Xanthomonadales > Rhodanobacteraceae > Rudaea. The sequence goes on along the minus strand of JAYTQX010000052.1, from coordinate 3,284 downwards.
TACTTTCTGGCGGCCTCGGCCAGCGTCCCGGCCAAGCTGCGCGTTGCGGCGAGCACGTCCGTCAACAAGCGGTCGTCGGTTCGAGATAGCCTTCGTATTCGGCCAGATTGCGCTTCTCGTGCGCCTTGGCGAGCACGCGCCAATGACCAGCCGCGAGACCCGTCGTCTCGGGCAGCACCTGGAACACGAGATAGCGATGCTCCGCGCGATAGCCCATGCGTCGCAGTGCATACAACGCCAATGCATGCGCCGCGTTGTAGACGAGACCGAAACGGCTGTCGTAGGCCAGCTTGGCGTTCTGCGCATCCGCGAGCCGCGACAAGCCTGAACGTTTCCGGCCAGTTCGACCTCGCGCGGCGGCTCGCGCTTGAGCGCGCCCGTGCGCACGAGGTTATCGAGCCGGGTCGAGGTCATCGGCCGATCCGATCACGAACAGGCGCGATCGCCCTTTGATCCGCGCCACGAAACTGTCCGGCTTGGCGCGCTTGCGCCGCCACTCCTTCGCACTCATCAGATTCGGGCTGACGGCGCGGCCGAGCTGCCGCTCCGCGGCCTGCACGGCCTCGAACAACGCCGGATAGTCGAGATCGTCCGCGATCACCATCAGGTCGATGTCGCTCTGTGCGCGATCCGTGCCGCTCGCCACCGAGCCGTAGACGAAGGCGGCGCGGATGCGCTTCGCCAGCGGCGCTAGCGCCTCGCGCAGCGACCCGCCGATGCCGACCGTCTTGCGCACCAGCCCGGTCAACTCCTTGAACACCGGCGATTTGGAATTGGCCTGATAGTAAAGCTGACGCCCTTCCACACTCGCGCACACGAGACCGCTTTCCGCAAGGCGCTTGAGCACGCGATGCGTCGCGCCCGTGCCGGAACCGGCCAGCCGGATCAATTCCACGCTCTGGAAGCGCCGCTGCGGCTGGCCAAACAGCAGGCCGAGCACGCGCTGCTGCACAGGCGTGAACAGCGCGTCCGCAAGGCCGGTCGTCGTCGCCGCAAGATCGGAAGCTGGCTTGTGCGTTCCCATTTCGGGAATGATCGTACCCGATTTGGGAACGATCGCCAAGCCCGCGGAGACACTCACGCAGTTTCCGCCTTAGCGGCGTCGGCATTGATGTTCGGGTTCTCGGCGACTCGTCATCGCCGGTGGACGGCTCGACTTCATCCAAAGCTTCCCGCTCGCCGGTATCCACGCCAAGGACAACGATCTCACCGTCAACGCACTACGTGCGAAACAGCCCACCAATATCCGCGCCGCGGGCAAGGACGAAAACGTCTAGCTGACGCCCGCGATCAAGATGTCGCTCGAACAAGCGCTTGAGTTCATCAACGACGACGAACTGGTCGAAGTCACGCCCAAGGCCGTGCGCCTGCGCAAGAAGCACCTGACCGAAAACGACCGCAAGAAGGCGTCGCGGCAGGCGGCTTAAGCCTTCAAAAAAGCGCCGCAATTGCGGCGCTTTTTATTGGACCTTCGTGTTCATGTGCGCGCAACTCGTCCGCGCAATACATTCAAAGTCGCTCTCCAAGTACTCGTATCAGGCTATCCTGGGCCAGTCTAAGGGACGTCTGTGAATATCGAATGAGCAGTCGAACGGAAAATCTCGTCACTCACCCTCGCTGTGAGGACAACGGACTCCTGAGGCCGCCTTTAGAACGGTCCTCCCATGCCGGTCGCGCGTACTACGCCGATTTGATCGGAGATTTCCTTGATCGTCGATCAGACGAAATTCTAGGCGTAATCGTGCGAAATGGATCCTTCTCAATTGAAGCAACACAGCGCGACGCATGGTTGGAGCAGATACGGATTCTCCATGCTGTCTTGGCGCCATACAGAAGCCGCGGCAAAATCTACTTTGAATACTCGGTTCCTCGGCTTGGCAAGCGAATTGACGTAGTTGTCGTGATTGAACACGTTCTGTTCGTGATCGAATTCAAGGTGGGTGAGACCGGGTTTTCCGCAATCGCCACCGACCAAGTTTGGGACTATGCGCTGGACCTCAAGAACTTCCATGAATCCAGCCGCAACAAGGCCATCGCTCCAATTCTGGTCGCTACACGGGCGCAAAACACCACTTCCGTTGTCCCGGAAACAGCGCATGGCGATCGTCTGTTGCTTCCCATCCATGCAACTCAGAACGGTCTTGCTGAAACCATGGAACGCGTTTTGGCCTTCTGTGATGGGGTTCCAATCCTTTGGGACGATTGGGATCACGGACGATACCGCCCCACTCCCACCATCATCGAAGCAGCACTGGCCCTGTATCAAGGACATGCTGTCGCTGATATTTCTCGTAGCGATGCCAGTGCGATCAATCTGAGTCGAACGTCGCAGGCAGTCTCGGGAATCATCGAGTCATCAAAAGCACAGGGCAGAAAATCGATCTGCTTTGTAACTGGTGTTCCCGGAGCGGGCAAGACGTTGGTAGGTCTAAACATCGCGACGAAACATATCGACAGTGCTAGTGACCTTCACAGCGTATTCCTTTCCGGCGACGGTCCACTGGTTTCGATTCTTCGCGAAGCCTTGGCACGAGACAACGTGCGAAGGGAACTGGAAGCAGGCCGCAAACTCAAGAAGGGCGCGGCAATGAGTAAAGTGAAGCCCTTCATCCAGAACGTGCATCATTTCCGCGACGAATGTTTAGTCGATGCCAGCCGGCCTCCAATCGAACACGTCGCGCTATTCGATGAAGCTCAGCGGGCCTGGAACCTCGAACAGACTGCGGCGTTTATGCTTCGCAAAAAGCAGCGTCCAAACTTCACCCAATCTGAACCTGCATCCTTGATTTCTTGTCTGGATAGACATCCAGACTGGGCCGTCGTCGTTTGCCTCGTTGGCGGCGGGCAAGAAATAAACACGGGCGAAGCCGGAATCAGCGAGTGGATCAACTCGCTCATGCGCAGCTTCCCGGACTGGCATATCAACGTTTCATCGCGTCTGCGAGATGCGGAATACGGCGCGGGAAAGGTGCTCGACGCGCTGTCAAACCGTCCGAACGTCCATTTTGAGGACGATCTTCATCTCGCGGTGTCTATGCGATCATTTCGCGCAGAACATGTCTCGGCGCTGGTGAAGCATTTGCTGGACCATGACGAGGCGGTGACACGGCAGCTCATCGAACAAGTAACCGACCGTTACCCGATTGTCATCACGCGCAGTCTCCAACACGCGAAAACATGGCTGAGAGATCACGCTAGGGGCTCCGAGCGCTATGGGATTGTCGTTTCCTCAAGAGCCCAGCGGCTGAAGCCGCATGCGATCGATGTGAAATCGCCCATGGATC
>JAYTQX010000051.1:0-6978 GCA_043746455.1 Pseudomonadota bacterium | reverse complement strand
GCGTCGGAGGCGTCCTGGGGCATCGGCAAGATCGTTCGCGAGGATTTATATACGAATTTGCGCAAGATCAGCGAACAGGCCGCGGCGCAGAAGAACGCTGCGAACGGCAGCGACGAACAGAAGATCGGCGACTTTTGGAGCACCGCGACCGACGAGGGCCTGGCCGACCGTGTCGGACTCGCACCGCTCAAGGATCAATTGGCGCAGATCGACGCGGTCAAGGACATGCACTCGGCGCTCGATGCGGGGTTCGCACTGCAACCGCTAGGCGTCGACGCGTTTTTAGACGTCGGCGTGTTCCAGGACGAGAAGGCGAGCGACGTCATGGCCGTGCATGTCGGTCAGGGTGGTCTGGGCCTGCCCGAGCGCGACTACTATTTCAACACCGAGGAAGGGGTGGCCAAGGCGCGCGCGGCCTATGTGGTCCACTTGCACAATATGTTCAAGCTGCTCGGCGCGGACGAGGCCGCGGCAAGCACGAGCGCGACCCAGGTGATGGCGTTCGAGACCGCGCTGGCCAAAGTCTCGCGCAAGCTCGAGGATCTGCGCGATCCGCAGAAGAACTACAACAAGATGGCGCCGGGCGAACTCACGCAAAAGTACACTCCGGCGATCGGCTGGACCGATCGCCTGAGCGGCTGGAAGCTGCCCGCGCCCTACGTCATCGTCGGCCAGCCGGAATTTTTCGGTGGCCTGCAAACGCTGCTGACGCAGACGCCGGTGCCGGTACTGCGCGATTATCTGCGCGTGCATCTGGTCGATGCCTACGCGGAGTTTCTCGGCAAGGACATCGACGCGGAGAATTTCGATTTCTACGGGCGCGTGCTGTCCGGGCAGAAGGAACAGCGGCCGCGCTGGAAACGCGCGCTGGACGCGGAGAATCGCGCGATCGGCATGATCCTCGGTCGCATCTTCGTCAAGGAATACTTTCCGGAAGGCGCCAAGCAGCGCTACAACAGCCTGGTCGAGTCCATCCGCAGCGCGTACGGCGAGCGCATCGACCGGCTCGACTGGATGAGCGCTGCGACCAAGGCCAAGGCCCACGAAAAACTCGCCTCGGTGACCAAGAAGGTCGGCTATCCGGACAAATGGAAGGACTATTCCGCGCTGGTGGTTGGTCGCAATTCCTATGCCGAGAACGTGATGAATGCGCGGCAGTGGCTGTTCAACGATCGCGTCGCCAAATTCGGCAAGCCGGTCGACCGTACCGAATGGGAAATGACGCCGCAGACCTACAACGCCTACTACAACCCGTCGAACAATGAGATCGTGTTGCCGGCGGCGCAGTTCTCGATCCCCGGATTCAAGGATGCCGACGTCGATGACGCGATCGTCTACGGTTACGCCGCGGCGTCGACGATCGGCCACGAAATCACCCACGGCTTCGACGACGAAGGCCGCCAGTTCGATGCCGCCGGCAATCTCACCGACTGGTGGACGAAGGAGGATGCGGAAAAATTCCAGCAGCGCGCCGACGTGATGGCCAAACAGTTCGACGCTTATGAACCTCTACCGGGTCTGCACATCAACGGCAAGGCCGGCCTGGGCGAAAACATCGCCGATTTCGGCGGCCTGTTGATCGGGCTCGATGCGTTCAAGAAAACCGAGCAATACAAGAAGGGCGAAAAGATCGCCGGCTACACGCCGTTGCAGCGCTTCTTCCTCGGCTATGCGCTGTCGTGGATCTTCGAGGAGCAGGAAGCCAAGCTGCGTCAGCAGTTGCTCAGCGACGTGCACTCGCCGGCCAAGTGGCGCGTGAACGGACCGCTGTCGAACATGCCGGAATTCTACGAGTCCTTCGATGTAAAACCGGGACAGCCGATGTATCGCGCGGAAGCCGATCGCGTGCGTATCTGGTAACCCGGATCAGCGTTCGAGAAATCGCCCCGCGCCCTGCGCGAGCAGCTGCTCGGCGACCTGGCGGCCGAGCGCTTCGGCATCGTCGATGCTGCCCTCGCCTTGCGCGCGCAGCAGTTCGCCGCTGGTCGCATCGCCGACCAAGGCGGAAAGATGCAGGCCGCGATCGGCCTCGATGCAGAACGCCGCAATCGGCACCTCGCAACTGCCCTGCAGCCGTCGCGTCAGCGCGCGTTCGGCGCCGACGCAGCGCGCCGTCTCGACATCGTTGAGCACAGCGGCGAGTTCGGACGCGCGCGCATCGCCCGCGCGCTGCTCGATCGCGATCGCGCCCTGCGCGGCGGCCGGCAGCCAGAAAGGCGCTTCGAGCCGGCAGCGGATACGCGCCGACAAACCCAGGCGGTCGAGGCCAGCGCAGGCAAGCACGATCGCGTCGTAGTCGCCCGCATCGAGCTTGGCCAGGCGCGTGTTCACATTGCCGCGCAGATCGAGCAGCTCGAGATCGGGTCGCAGCGCGCGCAACTGCGCCTGCCGGCGCAGCGATGAGCTGCCGACGCGCGCGCGCGCGGGCAATTCGTCGGGGCGGGCGAAGTTCACGCTGACGAAAGCGTCCGCCGCATCGGCGCGTTCGAGCACGGCGCCGATCGCGAAGCCTGCATCGAGCTCCATCGGCATGTCCTTGAACGAATGCACGGCGATGTCGGCGCGGCGTTCGGCGAGTGCGACTTCGAGTTCCTTGAGGAACAGGCCCTTGCCGCCGATACTCGCCAGCGGACGATCGAGGATGCGGTCGCCGCGCGTGTTCATCGGCAGCAGTTCGACGTTCAACCCCGGATGCGCCGCCCGCAAACGCGCGGCGACGTGTTCGGCCTGCCACAGCGCAAGCGCGCTCTGGCGCGTGGCGATGCGCAGGGTGTTCATTTGTATACTCGGGCGGCAGCGCTCATGCACCCTTCACCAGGCGGCGCACGACCGGCAGGTTGCGCCGGCTGACTTCGAGCTGCACCTCGCAGCCAGCGATTTTCGCGAACACGTGCTCGTCGGTCGCGCGCACGAGTCCGATAACGCGTGCCTTCGCCACCAGGCAATTGCGATGGATGCGCACGAAGCGACTGCCGAACTCGGTCTCCAGCGCTTTCAGCGGCTCCTCGATCAGCACGGCGTTGCCGCCATAGTGGACGACCACGTACTTGTCCTCGGCCATCAGGTAATCGATCTCGGTGATCGGCACCAGCACGAGGTTGCCGCGCACGCGCACGCACAAGTGGGTGCGGCTCGCCGACTGCGCATCCGACTGCAATCGGGCGACCGCGCCGCCGCTATAGCGTTGCGCGCGCGCGAGCGCGCCCTGCAGGCGCTCGAGGCGAATGGGCTTGACCAGATAATCGATCGCATTCGCATCGAACGCGGCCAGCGCGTGTTCGTCGAACGCGGTGCAGAAGATCACCGCGGGCGCGGGATCGAGCGTCGCCAGATGGCGCGCGGCTTCCAGTCCGTTCATCAGCGGCATGCTGATATCGAGCAGCACGAGATCTGGCGCCAGGCGCGCGGCGATTTCCACCGCCGTGCGGCCGTCGCCGGCTTCGCCGAGCAGCTCCACGTCGCCGCATTCCTGCAGCAGGCTGACCAGGCGCGCGCGCGCCGGCGGTTCGTCGTCGACGATGAGCGCTTTCATCGGTTCGCTTCGCTTCGCATCGGTTCCATCGGTTGGCGCGGCAGGCGCTAAGGCTTCGCCGGTTCAATATCCGGCAGGCGCAGCGTGACGAGGAAGTCCTCGACGCCTTCCTGCACCAGCAGCACGCCACGCCAGCCGAAATGGTACTCGATCCGGCTGCGCGTGTTGGCCAGCGCCATGCCGTTGCGCGTTGGCAGGCGCTGCCCTTCGGGCGGGCGCGGATTGGCGATCGCAATTTCCACGCCGCTGCCGACGCGATTCGCACGCAGCGCGACGGTGCCGCCCTGCGGCAATGGCTGCACGCCGTGATACACCGCGTTTTCGACCAAAGGCTGCAACAGCAGCGCAGGCACCGGCATTTGCAGGGGCAGTAGATCGTCGATCTGCATCGTCACCTGCAGGCGCTCGCCCAGACGCAGCTGTTCGATCGCCAGATAGCGCCGCACCAGTTCCAGCTCGCTGCCGAGCGTGCTCGGCGCGCCGTCGGCGCCGAGCGCGGCGCGGAACAGGTCGGACAGATCCTCGACCGCGCTCTCGGCCGCGGCGGGCTGGCTGCGGATCAGGCTGGCGATCGTGTTCATGCTGTTGAACAGGAAATGCGGACGGATGCGCGCCTGCAACCCGTCGAGCCGCGCCTGCGCCTCGGCGCGCACGCGCGTGCGCCATTGTTCGAGCACGTAGAAATAACGCAGCAAGGCAGTGCCGATCAGCGCGCACAACGCCGCGTTGCGGATCACGAAACGGGTCTGGAATTGCGCCGGCAGGGTGAGTCCGAGGCTGAGCTGCTGGTCGAGCGTGAATACGAGGTAGCTGCCGGCGAGACTGATCACCAGCATCACCAGATACGCCGTGACTACGCCGAGCAATGGCTGCAGGCGTTCGAGCGGCGCACGCAGTTTGCACAGGCTCACCGCGCACAACAGGCCCAGCCACTGCACGAATACCGTAGTCGTGGCCAGGCGCGGCAGGAACGGGCGCGATTCGTCGCTCGGCGCGATCACGATCACGAGCACGACCAATTCGGCCACGAGCATGACCACGAACAGCACCGGCAGGCTGCAGAAATCCGCCAACCAGCGCACTCTGCCGGCGGCGTCGGGCATCGGCGTCGGGGACTCAGGCGTGCTCACGGCGGCGAGACATGCGGCACGGCGATCGCTCAGGCGAACCGGGCGCCGAGCCAGCGGCGCAGATCGGCGATTTCGTCCGCGCAGACCGCATGCTGCATCGCATACGCATGCCACTCCACCGCGTAGCCCATGCGCTTGAGGTAGTCGCGGCTCATCTCGCCGAGCGCGTGTGGAATAGTGGGATCGAAGTTGCCGTGCGCGATGAAAACCGGCGTGGCGCGATTCGCGGCGCTGGCTTCCGCCTCGCTCTTTTCCGCCATCGGCAGATAGGTCGACAGCGCGATGATGCCGCCAAGCCTGGCCGCGTGGCGCAAACCACCGGCGAGCACGATCGCACCGCCCTGGGAAAAGCCGGCGAGAAAGATATTCGCGCTCGGCACGCCGCACGCGACTTCGTGGGCGATCAACTCATCGAGCAGACCGATCGAGGCGCGGATGCCCGTCTCGTCCTGACGCTGCGCGATCTCCATCCCGGAAATATCGTACCAGGCGCGCATCGGCATGCCGCCATTGATCGTGATCGGGCGCACCGGCGCATTGGGAAACACGAAGCGCAACGCGGGCCACGCCTGGTCGACGAGTTCGGGCACGATCGGCTCGAAATCATGGCCGTCGGCACCGAGTCCGTGCAGCCAGATCACCGCATGCCGGGGATTCGGCGCGGTTTCGATTTCGATGCTGGGCAAGGGCATGGATTTTCCCAGGCGACATGGACGTGACGCCGTTGGCGCGATGGTGACGCATCTACACGACAATCGCCAGTTTGCGCAGGTGCCGCGCGCGGCGCAAGGCGCCGCACATTTTCCACGGCTCGTGACTTCCGGCAACTTGCTCACCCGGCGCAGCACGTTATGCTCGCGGTTTCGCCGCCGCCAGGGTTATCCGCATGCAACGCGTTTGTCTTGCCGCCTTCGTCGCCACCTTCGTTTTCTCGTCCGCGGTCGCGCAACCGGCGCCGCTGACCCTGGAAAAAATCATGGCCGATCCGGACTGGATCGGTGCGCCGGTGCAGGCCGCGTACTGGTCGACCGACGGCCACGCGGTGTATTACTCGCGCAAACGTGCGGGCGCGCCAATCACCGATTTGCACCGCATTGATCTGGCCGACGCCCGGGACAGCGTCGTCGACGGCGCGGCGATGGCGGCGGCGGACGGGCCGAACGCGAAATTCGACGCGGCCGGCACGCGCGCGGCGTTCGTGCGCAACGGTGACATCTTCGTGCGCGATCTCGCGAGCGGACGCCTGAGCCAGATCACGCGCACGCCGCAGAACGAAGCCGCGCCGCAATTTTCCGCGGATGGCCGCCGCCTGAGCTTTCGCTGCGACAACGACTGGTTCGTGCACGACCTCGCGGACGGCGTGACCACACCTGCCGCAGTGCTCAAGCTGGAGAAGGATCCAGATGCGCCGCCGAAGGCCGACGATCTGCGCGAGATGCAACTGCGCACGTTCTCGACGCTGAAAAAAATGCACGACAACAAGGAAGCCGCGCACGCGCACGCCGACGAATTGCGCAAGAGCGATCCGACGCGCGCGTCCGCGCCGTTCTATCTCGGCGACGAGGTGAAGGTACTTGATACCGAACTGTCGCCGGATGCGCGTTGGTTGCTCGTGGTGACGATGCCCAAGTCCGCGGAGAAAGGCCGGGAGGGCAAGCTTACGCGCTATGCGACCGAGTCGGGCTACGAGGAATTCGAAAGCGAACACGTGCGCGTCGGCCGCAACCCACCGGCGCCGCAGTCGCTGCTGCTGCTCGATCTCGCCGCGCATACCGCACTTCCGCTGGCGCTCGACGGCCTGCCCGGCATTCATGAGGATCCGCTCAAGGCGATCCGCGAGGAGAATGAAAAAAAACTGAGCGACCACGCGCATGCCGCGGCAGATGAAAAGCAAAAGAAGGACAAACCCCGAACCGGCAAGGACGAACCGCCGAAGCTGCGCGGCGTGCGTATCGTCTCCGATGCCGAAGACGGCGGTGGCGGTGGCATCGTATGGAGCCGCGACGGCGGCGCGCTGGCGATCCAGCTGCGCGCGATCGACAACAAGGATCGCTGGATCGCCAGCGTGGATTTCGCCAGGCACGCCCTGGTGCCGCAGCACCGCTTGACCGATCCGGCCTGGATCAACTGGAAGTTCAACGAATTCGGCTGGCTCAACGACGGCCGCACGCTGTGGTACGCCTCCGAGGAATCGGGTCATGGGCATTTGTATACACAGGCTCCCGGCGGCAAGGCGCGCGCGCTGACGCAGGGCGCGTTCGAGGTTTCGCAGCCCGCGCTGTCCGACGATGGCCGCTGGCTCTATGTGCGCGCGAA
>JAYTQX010000050.1:0-3911 GCA_043746455.1 Pseudomonadota bacterium | reverse complement strand
CGGAACGCGAATATGTGGAGAAGTACATAAAAGCCAATCTGCCGCAATTCGCGGACGTGCCGGTGCTGGCGGCCGCCTCGCCGTTCAAGGCCGGCTTCGGCGGCCCGCACGACTACACCGACGTCAAGGCGGGTCCGCTGGCAATCGCCAATGCCGCCGATCTGTATCTCTATCCGAACACCGTGACGGCAGTGCAGATCAACGGCGCCGGCGTCAAGGCATGGCTGGAAAAATCGGCAAGTTGGTTCCAGCGCATCGATCCGGCGAAATCCGAAGCGCAGGAGTTGCTCAACACGCGGGTTCCGACCTACACCTTCGACGTGATCCAGGGCGGCCTGACCTATGTCATCGACGTCACCCGGCCGGTGGGGCAACGAATCGGCGATCTGCGCTATCGCGATCAACCCCTGAGCGACGCGCAACCGTTCATCGTGGTGACCAACAACTATCGCGCGAGCGGCGGCGAACATTTCCCCGGACTCGACGGCAGCAATATCGTGCTTTCCGCGCCCGATACGAATCGCGACGTACTGATCGCGGCCATCCGCGACGCGCGCGAAATCACCCGCGCACGCTTCGGCAACGATCACAACTGGCACTTCGCGCACGTGAAAACCGCAGGTCCCGTGGTGTTCACATCGGCTGCCGGCAAACTCGATCTCGCCCGCGCTGCGGGCCTTGGGAATGTCACATTGTCGAAAGACAACGGCGACGGGTCGGCGGTCTACTCAGTCGACTTGTCGCGCTGACTGTTTCTCGTCATACCAGCGCAAGCCGGACTGACGAGCAGGGGACAAGAAGCCGGTTGCACAGTCAGGTCGCGCGCACAACCAGCCGGCTCGGCAGCGTTTCCGAATGCACGACTTCCCGACGGAACAGCGCGAGTGCCTTGCGCGCCAGCAGGATGCCTCCCTCGCGCCAATTCTGGTGCACCGATGACAGCGGCGGAATGAAAGCCGCGCCGAGCGGCGTATCGTCGTAACCGATCACGCTGACGTCCTCGGGCACGCGATGCCCGAGTTCTATCAGGGCGCGGATCGCACCCATCGCCTGCAGATCGTTGCAGGTGAAGATGGCGTCGAAGCGGGCCTTCTTGCGCAATAGAGATTGCACCGCTTCGATACCCGATTGAGCAGTGAAGGCCTTGTGGTTCACCACGATCGGGTGGATGTTGCGCGTCGCCAACCGCTCGACGAAGCCGGCGTGACGCTCAGCCATTTCCAGATGGTCCGTGTCGCCGAGAAACACCGGATGACGGCGTTCGAGAGACAGGAAGCGCTCGGCCGCACTCGCTCCACCCTGGCGATTGTCGCTGCCGACGACGATATGTTCGTCACCGGGACTTGGCGCACCCCACACGACCATCGGCAGACGCAATCTGTCGAACAGGTGCACGGCCTGTTGTTTTGCGCCTTGTCCGAGCAGGATCACCGCATCGGCCGCCTGCACCGCGGGCGCGAGCGCGCCTTGGCGCGTGGTCAGCAGCACGCTGTAGTTCGCCGCGGCCAGTTCCTGCGCGATGCCGCCCAGCAGCTCCAGCGGATACGGATCGAACATCGGCCGGTTCACGCTCGGCGTCATCTCCACGATCACCGCGACCGTGTGACTTTGACGCAGGCGCAGGTTGCGCGCGCTGACATTGAGCTTGTAGCCATGCTCGGCAGCGAGCGCACGCACGCTTTCGCGGGTGCGTGGGTTGACGATGCCGTTTTCGCTCAGCGCCCGCGACACGGTGATCTTCGAGACCCCGGCAATGCGCGCCAGATCCGCCATCGTGATCGGCGCGCGCGCAGCGTGCGCCGGCTTGCCGCTGCGCCTGGATGTGCTCATTTCCGTTTCCCTGCCGCGTGGATCGATGGCTCGAACCGCTAGTGTGGCGCCTTGCGACCCCGCCGTTCAATAGCTGACGCGATCAGGAGAGGGCCCGGCGCACAGGTTCCGGCAATGATCGCTACGGCGCCGATCCGGTTCGCGTGGCGATGTCTTGGTATCGGTGTCTTGATATCGGTAACAATCGGTGCTAGCTTGCGCTCCGCAGTACATGACAGACGCGTTACCAAAAACGCGCAAGCGACGGCACTCGGAGGGAGAGCAGATGCAAGACCGCATTGGTCGGCGCAGGTGCGCCGCGACTCTGGCGAAGCCTGCCGCAGATACCTTCCTGCGCACCTGCCCGTGGGTTGTCTACGCGTGAGCAGCGGCGCTTCGCAGCCGATGAATCGCCTCGCGCAACGCGAGCGGGCGCTGGACGCAGACCCAAGCTCCGTACCCGCCACAGCCACCGATCCGTGGTGCCTGATTCAGCGACGGCGCGATCCGCAACACGACGCGCGCGACGAAACCCTGTTTGCGTTGGCCAACGGTGCGCTCGGAGTGCGCGGCGGCTTTGAGGAATCTCCCAGCCCGACCCAGGGCAGTTTCCTCGCCGGCGTGTGGGAACGCGCGCCGATCCATCATCACGAACGTCACCACGGTTTCGCGCGCAATACGGATACGCGCGTGCCGGTCGCCGACGCAACCGCGATTCGCATCCGCCTCGGCGACGTCGTCGTCGATCCGGCGCACGGCGAAATTCTCGCATTCGAACGCTCTCTGGATTTTCGCCAAGGAAGGCTTTCTCGATCCCTGCGCTGGCGCAGCGCACGCGGCGACACGTTCGCCATCACGGCCGAGCGCATCGTGCCGATCGCACACCCGGGTCTGTTGTGCATCCGCTTTCACCTGCGTTCGCTGGACTACAGTGGGCCGATCGCGCTCGATTCCTCGATCGTCGGCGACCGCCAGGCGGCGGCACAAGGCGACGATCCGCGCTTCGGCGCCGGCACGGGCCTGGACATGAGCACCTCGCACACCGCCGCCGACGAAACCGGCGCGTGGCTTGCCCAGCACACGCGCGCAAGCGCAATCGGCGTGGTCTGCACGCAGCGTCACCGCGTGCATGGCGTACAGTTCACCGGCGCCAGCACCGATACCCACAGCGCGCTGCAAACCTATGCGGGCGAGATTCGCGCGGGTGGCGAGATCACCCTGGAAAAATTCGTCGCCTATGCGTGGACGCAGCCCGGCGCGACCGGCTCCGCCGAGGATCTGCACGCCGCCGCCTGCGCGACGCTCGGCGCCGCCACGACCGCCGGGTTCGACAAGCTCGCGCAGGCACAGGCGGGCGAATTCGCCGCGTTTTGGCGCAATGCCGCGATTTCGATCAGCGGTCGCGACGTCGATCAGGGCAATGCCGACGAGCAGGCGCTGCATTTTAGCCTTTTCCACATTTTCCAATCGGTCGGCCGCGACGGCCGCAACGGTATCGCCGCCAAGGGGCTGACCGGCGAGGGATACGAAGGTCATGCTTTCTGGGATTCGGAAACCTTCGTCCTGCCGGCGCTCGCTTTCACCGCACCCGAGCTCATGCGGCCGAGCCTGATCTGGCGTTTCCGCGCGCTCGACCGCGCGCGCGCGCATGCGCGCGAGATGGGACACGCACGCGGCGCGCTGTATCCGTGGCGCACGATCGAAGGCGACGAATGCTCGGCGCACTATCCGAGCGGCTCCGCGCAATATCACATCAACGCGGCGGTTGCGTTCGCGATCAAGCTCTACGTGGAAGCCAGCGACGACCATGCGTTCCTCGCCGGGGTCGGCGTGGAAATGCTGATCGAAACCGCGCGCATCTGGCTGCAGGTCGGTCATTTCAATGCGCGCCGTGGCGGTGCGTTCTGCATCGACACCGTAACCGGGCCGGACGAATACACCGCGCTCATCGACAACAACTATTACACCAACCGCATGGCGCAGGAACATTTGCGCTATACGCTGACGGCCACGCGCGAACTCGAGTCGACCGCGCCCGCCGTTTACGCAGCGCTCGCCGCGAAGCTCGGCTTCGACAAGACCGAGCTCGCCGCCTTCGCGCG
>JAYTQX010000049.1:0-7070 GCA_043746455.1 Pseudomonadota bacterium | reverse complement strand
GACCGGGGCGGTGGATTTCGACAACGATCAGGCGACGAGCGTGCTGGCGCCCTTCTCCGGCCCGGTGTCGCGGCTGCTCGTTTCGCCAGGCGACCACGTCAAGAAAGGCGATCCGTTGGCGACGGTGGTTTCACCCGACTTTGCAGCGGCCGTCAGTGCCTACAGCAAGGCGCTCGCCACCGCGCGTACCACCCGTCGGGTTGCCGACATCGACAAGGATCTGGTCCAGCACAATGGCGTTTCCCAGCGTGAAGAAGAGCAGGCGCAAACCGACGCCGCCAATGCCGAGGCCGACCGCGACGCCGCCCAGCAAGCTCTCGCCTCGCTGCAGGTCAATCCGCAGGCGATCAAGGATATTCAGGAGGGTCGACCGGCTTCGCGCATCGAGGGCCTGATTCGGTCGCCGATCGCCGGAACCGTGGTGGAAAAACTCATCACCCCCGGACAGCTGCTGCAGGCTGGCACCACGCCGTGTTTTACCGTTGCGGATCTTTCGCGCGTCTGGGTCATCGCGCAAATCTTTGGTTCCGGCCTTGCGTCCGTGAGCCTCGGCGACTCCGCCGACATCGTGACCGGCGTCGATTCGAAAAACTTTAGCGGAAAAGTTGCAAACATAGCGGCCCTCGTGGATCCCAACACGCGTTCGGTGGGAGTACGCGTGGTCGTCGACAATCCGGGAGACTTTCTGAAGAAACAGATGTATGTCCGTGTCCAGATTCATTCCAGCCAGGAAAGCAGCGGCCTGCTGGTCCCGGTTTCGGCGATCTTGCGCGACGATGAAAACCTGCCGTTTGTATACGTTGTCCAGCCCGTGGGCAACTTCGCGCGCCAGCACGTGACCCTCGGTTATCGCGACGCGGACCAATACGATATTGCCGATGGCCTCAAAGCCGGCGATCAGATCGTGGTTGACGGCGGCATCTTCGTTCAATTCATGCAGACTCAATGAGCGACCATCCGTTGCCAACCGGATCCGAGTCGCGAACCGCTTCGATCATGAATCGGATCGTGGCCTCTTCATTGGGGCAGCGTTTTCTCGTCGTCCTCATGATGCTCGTATTGGCTGGCGCGGGGCTGCGATCGCTGAATCGCCTGCCGGTCGATGCCTATCCCGATCTTTCGCCGCCCATCGTCGAGATCGACACCCAGTGGCCCGGGCACGCAGCCGAGGAAGTGGAACGGCTGATCACCGTGCCAACCGAAATCGCGATGAACGGCACGCCGCAGACGATCACGACCCGCTCGATCTCGCTGTATGGATTGTCCCACGTCATCCTTACTTTCAAAAACGGCACGGACAACTATTTCGCCCGCCAGCAGGTTTTCAACCGCCTCGGCGATATCAGCCTGCCGAGTGGCGTGACCCCTTCGGTGTCCCCGCTGTCCGCACCTTCTGGCCTGATCTATCGTTACGTGCTGCAAAGCGCGGATCGCTCGCCTATGGAACTCAAGACATTGGAGGCCTGGGTTGTTGAACCCCAATACAAGTCCGTTCCAGGCGTGGCGGACGACTCGGGGTTTGGCGGGGGAACCATGCAATACCAGGTGTTGCTCGACCCGGTCAGGATTGCCGGGGTCGGCCTGTCGGTGCTGCAGGTGGAAGCCGCTCTGACGGCCAATAACGGTAATGCGGGCGGCGGGTTTTATTCGCAAGGCGGCGAGTTCTATTACGTGCGCGGCATGGGGCGCATGCAGACGTTGGAAGACATTGGCAACGTGGTGCTGGCGGTGAACAACGGCACTCCGGTCTTGCTGAAGGATGTCGGGCACGTGGTCATCGGCATTGCCCCGCGCCTGGGCGAGTTCGGCTACGAGAAACAGGACGATGCCGTGGAGGGCGTCATCCTGTTGCGCACGGGTGAAAAGACCCAGGACGTGCTGAAGAAGGTTGAAGCCAAGACCAAAGAACTCAACGATCAAATCCTGCCCAAGGATGTCAAAGTCGTTCCGTTCTACGACCGCACCGATTTGATCGAGCTGACCACGCAGGTCGTGGAGGACAACCTGCTGCGCGGCATGCTGCTGGTCGTCGTGGTTCTCATATTTTTTCTCTACGATTTTCGCGCGGGATTGATCGTCGCCACCACCATTCCGCTGGCGCTGCTGTTCGCGTTCGTCTGTCTGGATCTGCAGAATGCCTCGGCCAACCTGCTCTCCATCGGCGCCGTAGACTTCGGCATCCTCGTGGATGGCGCGGTGGTCATGGTGGAAAACATTTTCCGCCAGATCGCCGAGCGCAAGGGAACCGCGCTCGACATCAAGGAGATCATCAAGGATGCAGCAGCCGAGGTGGATCGGCCGCTTTTCTACGCCGTCGCGGTGATCGTGGTCAGTTTCCTGCCGATCTATGTCCTGTCCGGGCCCTCCGGGACGCTGTTCAAACCGATGGCGGATACGATGGTTTTCGCCTTGGTCGGTTCCCTGATCGTCACCCTGGTTCTGCTGCCGGTGCTATGCGCCTGGTTCATGCGCAAGGGCGTGCGCGAGCGACGCAATGCCGCGTTTGAGGCGATCAAGTCGATTTACGTCAGAGGCCTTGATTTTTGTCTCGCCCATCCATGGGGGACAACGTTCGCCTCGGCCATTCTGCTGGCAGCTTCGCTGCTGCTTATCCCGCGCATCGGCGCCGAATTCATGCCGCAGCTGGATGAAGGCGCGCTCTGGGTGCGTGCGACGATGCCCTACACCATTTCGTTCGACGAGTCGGCAAAGATCGCCCCCAAGGTGCGCGATATATTGCGCTCCTTTCCCGAAGTCACCACAGTCGCTTCTGAACTCGGCCGTCCGGACGATGGCACGGATGCGACGGGCTTTTTCAACGTCGAGTTTTACGTGGGTCTCAAACCTTACTCAAAATGGACCGGTGCGTATCGCACCAAAGCAGCGCTGACCGCGGCGATCAAGCAAAAGCTTGAGGCCTTTCCCGGAATCACGTTCAACTACACGCAACCCGCGGAGGATGCGGTTGACGAAGCCGAAACGGGCCTGAAAAGCGCACTGGCCGTGAAAGTCTTCGGCTCCAGTCTGGATACGCTCCAGCAAAAGGGCAAGGCCATCAAGCAGATATTGGAGCGGGTGCGCGGAATCCATGATGTGACCCTGGTCCAGGAACTCGGGCAGCCGAGTCTGAGCATCGATATCGACCGCGCCAGGATCGCCCGTTACGGTTTGAACGTCGCCGACATCAATGGCTTGATCCAGACCGCCATCGGCGGTGACGTGGCCACCCAGGTGGTGCAGGGAGAAAAGGAGTTTGATCTCGTCGTCCGCCTCGAGCGTGCATACCGGGATACCCCTGAGGAAATCGGCAATATTCTGGTGGCCACACCCGCCGGACAACAAATTCCGCTCAAGGAATTCGCGAACATCCAAGTGACAAACGGCGCCTCGTTCATTTACCGCGAGAATAATTCGCGTTACATCGGCGTGCAGTTCTCGGTGGAAGGACGCGATCTGGCTGGCGCCGTGGAGGATGCCATTGCGCAAGTCGATGCAAAGGTCGCCTTGCCGCAGGGTTACCGTCTGGACTGGGGTGGGGAGTACACGGAATATACGGCTTCGCGGGCGCAACTGAATGTCATTCTGCCGCTGACCGTGTTCCTGATTTTCCTGTTGCTGTTCATGCTCTACAGCAATTTCAAATTCCCCTTCATTACTGTGCTCGGCGTGGTGTTGTCGGCACCGGTCGGCGGCATCGTGGCCCTATGGATCACCGGTACGCCGTTTTCGGTTTCTTCCGGCATAGGATTCCTGGCCTTGTTTGGCGTTTCGGTACAGACCGCCGTCGTCTACATCTCCTATGTCAACGAACTCCGCCTCGGCGGCACCTCACTCACTCAAGCCATTCGTGAAGGGGCGCTGCTGCGGCTGCGTCCGATCATGATGACCGCGCTGGTGGCGGCGCTGGGATTGTTGCCAGCGGCGCTGGCCACCGGTGTTGGCACGGATACGCAAAGGCCGTTTGCGCTGGTCATCGTTAGCGGGCTGTTCACGCGACTCTTGATCAGCATTTTTCTGATGCCGGCGCTGTATGCCCTAGTGGCGCGTTCGGACGATCGGTTGGAAGTGTGACACCCCTGCAAAGGCCACGGAGAGCCGCAATCTCACTTTTAGCGTGCACCGTCACGCGCGCATGGCAGAATAGGCCATCGTGTGGCGGGAGTCGGCGGTGACGAACGGCGGTCATAAGGAAATCCGCAACGGCGAACTGCTCGCCGCCGTCGATCTGGGCTCCAACAGTTTTCATCTCGTCGTCGCGCGTTACGAACACGGCGAACTGCGCGTGATCGATCGTTTGCGGGACAGCGTGCGCCTGGCCGCGGGTCTGCGCGCCGATGGCGGACTCGACGAAGGGCGTCGCGACAAGGCATTGGCCTGCCTGGCACGTTTCGGCCAGCGTTTGCACGTGCTGCCGAATGAACGCGTTCGCGCGGTGGCAACCAACACGGTGCGCCGGTTGCGCGTGCCTGCGGATTTTCTCGGGCCCGCGGAGGATGCGCTCGGCCATCCGATCGAAGTCGTGTCCGGACGCGAGGAAGCGCGCCTGATCTATCTCGGCGTCGCGCACGGCGTGCCCGATTCGCCCGAGCGCCGCCTGGTCATCGACATCGGCGGCGGCAGCACCGAATTCATCATCGGCCAGCATTTCGAGGCACTGGAAAAGGAAAGCCTGCAGATGGGCTGCGTCGCCAGCACCCTGCGCTTTTTCGAGGACGGCAAGTTGAGCGCCAAGCGCTGGCAGCGTGCGCAGACCGAGATCGCGGTCGAGCTGCAGCAGTTCGCCGCCGACTACCGCGCCAAGGGCTGGAGCGAGACGATCGGCTCGTCGGGCACGGCCAAGGCGATCGGCAACGTGGCGCAGGCAGCCGGCTGGTGCGAAACCGGCATCTCGCGCACGTCGCTCGAACGCATACGCGATGCGATCATCGACTGCGGCAGCATCGACAAGCTGCGCCTGCCCGGTCTCGCCGAAGACCGCATGGGTGTGTTCGCCGGCGGCGTGGCGATCCTCGAAGCCAGTTTCGCGGCGCTCGACATCCGCCAGATGCGCGTGTGTGAAACCGCGATGCGAGAAGGCCTGCTCTACGACATGGTCGGCCGCGCCGAACATCGCGATCCGCGCACGGCTACGATCGATGCGCTGGCGCAGCGCTACGGCGTCGATCGCGTGCACGCGGCGCGCGTCGAAGCGACGGCGCTGACCCTGTTCGACTCGATCGCTGCCGATTGGCAGCTCGGCGCCGACGAGCGCGACTGGTTGACCTGGGCTGCGCGTATTCACGAAATCGGCTTGGCGATCGCGCACAGCCAGCATCACATCCACAGCGCCTACATCGTGGAGAATTCCGACCTCGCCGGCTTCGCGCGTCACGAACAACTGACCCTGGCGGTGATCCTGCGCTGCCACCGGCGCAAACCCGATATCGGCATCATCAACATCGTCGCCGAGCGCCTGCGCCGCTCCACCGCGCGCGTGACCGCCCTGCTGCGCCTGGCGGTGCTACTGCAACGCGCACGTGGCGCCGAGGCCTTGCCGCCGTTCGAGCTGAGGACCGAGGACAAGGCGCTGCAACTGCGCCTGCCGCAGGCCTGGCTCGATGCGCATCCGCTCACGCGTACCGATCTGGATCAGGAACGCGACTATCTCAAGCACATCGACATCAAGCTGCAGGTGAAGGCCGGCGAAAAACTCGCGGCATAGTGTGCAAGCGCCGATCCCGGTATCATCTCGCCTCACGATTTTGCATAGCGGAGAAATTCATGCTGAAGCACGCGCTGCTGTCCCTTGCCCTGTTCCTCGTCGCGCCGCTCGCGCTCGCGCAGCAAGCGGCCAAGCCCGCCGCCAAACCGGCCGCCGTGCCGACCTCCGCGGCCACCGCGCCCGCAACCGCGGCGGCCGCAGCGAAAGTGATCGTGCATACCAGCCAGGGTGATATCGAGATGGGACTCTACCCCGACAAGGCGCCCAAATCCGTCGACAATTTCCTGCAATACGTGAAGGACGGCTTCTACAGCGGCACCGTGTTCCACCGCGTGATCGCCGGTTTCATGGTCCAGGGCGGCGGCTTTACCAAGGACCTGCAACTCAAGCGCACGCGCGCGCCGATCCACAACGAAGCCAACAACGGCCTGTCCAATCTCAAATACACCGTTGCGATGGCGCGCACCGGCGACCCGCATTCGGCCACCGCGCAGTTCTTCATCAACCTGGTCGACAACAAACGTTTGGACTACACGGCCGATACCAACGGCTTGACCTGGGGCTACACCGTGTTCGGCAAGGTGATCAAGGGGCAGGACGTGGTCGACAAGATCGGCGCGACGCCTACCGGCGCCTCGGGTCCGCTGCCCTCCGACGTGCCGACGACGCCGATCGTGATCGACAAGGTTGAAGTCGAGCAGTAATCCGCCGACGGCACTCCGCGCAACCGGCGGAGTGCCTCAAGCCACGCGGCAGTCGCCAAGCGCATGTCGATATTGTTCATCTCCGACCTGCACCTGGACGAGACACGTCCGCACATTGTGGATTTGTACACAAAGTTGCTGGACAGCGACGCGCGCGCGGCCACCGCGCTGTATATCCTTGGCGATCTGTTCGAAAGCTGGATCGGCGACGACGACGATTCCACACTGGCCGCACGCGTTGCGCAGGCCACGCGCGCGCTGCGCGACAGCGGCGTGCCGGTGTATTTCATGCACGGCAATCGCGACTTCCTGCTCGGCGAGGACTATGCCGCGCGCGCGGGCATGACCCTGCTGCCCGATCCGACCCTGATCGAAATCACCGGCGAGCGTGTGCTATTGATGCATGGCGACACGCTATGCACGGATGATGTCGACTACCAGAAATTTCGCACGCTCGTGCGCGATCCGAACTGGCAACGGCAATTCCTCGCGAGACCGCTGGCCGAGCGGCGCACTTTCGCCACGCGGGCGCGAGGCGAGAGCCGCAAGCACACGGCGATGGCCAAGCCCGAGATCATGGACGTGAATTCCGCCGCGGTCGCAATGGCGATGCGCAAGCACGGGGTGCGCCGCATGATCCACGGTCACACCCATAGGCCCGCCAC
>JAYTQX010000048.1:0-13395 GCA_043746455.1 Pseudomonadota bacterium | reverse complement strand
TTTAGCGTACCGTCGCCGACCAACAAGCCGAGAAGATATCCTTGCTCCTTGGTCAGAGCCCCATTCCACACCGCATTCGGGCGATGGTCGTTCAGCAGCACGCGATCGCTGGGGGCAAGCTCGCTTGCGGCACACCATTCTGTTTGCGTCGTCCATCGCGTTGCGGACGAAATTCGGCGAACGCGGTGATCGGCAGTCAGGCGCAGGCGATAGCCTTCCTTCGTAACGAGCGCGAATACCGGCTTGGTTGCAGTTCGGAAGAATCCCTCTTGCGTGGTTGCATGGTCCTTGCCGTCGACGCGCGCGAGGAACTGCTTGCCGATCAGTTCCTGCACTTGGCGTGGGCCTGTCGAAGTCTGTATCCAGGTTTCGGCGGTAACGCAGGGATTGGTCGCGCGGATGTTCTCGCACCACCAGTTGTTGTTCATCTCGTTGACGCGATCGATGAGGATGAAACCCGGCTCGGCGTAGTCGTACGTCGAGGCCATGATCATGTCCCACAGATGCTTGGCGCGGATATGATCGTAGATCTTGCAGGCGACGAGGCCGTCGTCACGCGTTACGTAGTTCTTGTGCGTGGGCCAGTCGCGCCAGATCACCTTCGCCGGATCGTCGAGATCGATCTCGTCTTTTTCCTTCAGGTTGATTGGGAAGATCAGCGGCCAGTCGGCGTCGTTCTCGACCGCTTGCATGAAACCGTCGGTGATGAGCAGCGACAGATTGAACTGGCGCAGGCGCCCGTCTTCGCGCTTGGCGCGAATGAAATCCTTCGCATCCGGATGCGCCACGTCGAAGGTGCCCATCTGCGCACCGCGGCGGCCGCCGGCGGACGACACGGTGAAGCACATCTTGTCGTAGATATCCATGAACGACATCGGCCCGGACGTGTACGCGCCCGCGCCCGACACGTATGCGCCGCGCGGGCGCAGGGTCGAGAATTCATAGCCGATGCCGCAACCGGCCTTTAGCGTGAGGCCCGCCTCGTGAACCTTTTCGAGGATTCCGTCCATCGAATCCTCGATCGTGCCCGACACCGTGCAGTTGATCGTCGAGGTTGCCGGCTTGTGCTCGAGCGCACCCGCGTTCGAGATCACGCGCCCGGCCGGAATCGCACCGCGGCGCAACGCCCACAGAAAGCGCTCGTACCAGTACTTCTGTTTCTCGGGGGTCGCTTCCGCGTCGGCCAGCGCCTTGGCCACGCGCTGGTAGGTGTGGTCGATACTGGTATCGACCGGCTCGCCCTGCTTGGATTTGAGGCGGTATTTCTTGTCCCAGATATCGTATGAGGCAGGCTGCAGCGGAATCTCCACCGCGCCACGATCCAAAGCCTCCACGCGCACCGTACTCATCTTGATCTTTCTCCCATTTGTTATGTTTTAAGGCGTCCTGCCGTTGCGGCTCTTGAGTGTTTTGACCGCGTATTTGCGTGTTGCCGAGTTCAAGAGAAAACTCTACCGCAAGCGCCTTTGCCCGTTTGCCGGGGCTAGGCACCTTTTATTTTCAACGTTTGATTACTGTCTTTGAATCCCGCTTCGCGATCGCCGCCCCACTCGTGATCCCGCGCTCGCTGGTTGTCACAAAACCCAACTCCTTGGGGATACAATGCAGCCTTGTACACAACATGTTGTGATTGCGAGCGGAGGCAACCGTACGCCTTCGGAAAAACGTTGTCAAAGGCTTTTTTTTATATTGGACAATCAATGGGTTATATCGCTGTTTTGTGACAACACTTGACATAGCGTCATGATTCTGTCGCAAACCTTGATGTGACGCCATTTGCGCGTTTGTCAACCGGTTTTGGAGGCGGAAACTGTGCGCCTCAAACGCGGTCTGTAAGCCATTCCATCTACCTCGAAGAATGAAGAAAGCCATGCGCAAGATTGCCCTGCTCGACTCGCGTTTTCGCCTGTTTGCCCTCGCCTTCGCGCTCGTCGGCGCGGGCCTCGCCGCTCTGGCATTTGCCGCATTGCCGGTCGCGGTCGACGGCCAGCCCTTGCCTTCGCTCGCGCCGATGCTCGAGCGCGTCGTGCCCGCGGTGGTCAATATCAATTCGAAGACGCACGTGCGCGTCAACAATCCGCTGATGAACGATCCGCTCTTCCGCCAGTTCTTCGGCATGCAGAACGTGCCGCGCGAACGCGTCGAACAATCGCTCGGTTCGGGCGTGATCATCGACACGGCGAAAGGTTACGTGCTGACCAATAATCATGTGGTCGACGGTGCCGACGATATTTCCGTGACCCTGCACGACGGC
Source organism: Pseudomonadota bacterium (assembly GCA_043746455.1). Classification (GTDB taxonomy): domain Bacteria; phylum Pseudomonadota; class Gammaproteobacteria; order Xanthomonadales; family Rhodanobacteraceae; genus Rudaea. The sequence continues at coordinate 11,141 of JAYTQX010000048.1, read as the reverse complement.
CGCAACCTCAAGGCCAAGCTGATCGGCAACGATCCGGATACCGATGTCGCGGTGATCCAGATTCCGGCGCAGAACCTGACCGCACTGTCGCTCGCCGATTCGAGCCAGTTGCGCGTGGGCGATTTCGTCGTCGCGGTCGGCAGCCCGTTCGGCCTGAGCCAGACCGCGACCTCGGGCATCGTCTCGGCGCTGTCGCGCACCGGCCTGCGTGGCCTCGGCTACCAGAACTTCATCCAGACCGATGCCTCGATCAATCCGGGCAATTCCGGTGGCGCCCTGGTCAATCTGCGCGGCGAACTGGTCGGCATCAATTCGGCGATCTACTCGCCCTCGGGCGGCAATGTCGGCATCGGCTTTGCGATTCCGTCGAACCTGGCCAGCGATGTGATGCGCCAGCTGATTGCCACCGGCAGCGTCAAGCACGGCACGCTCGGCGCGCAGGTGCAGACGCTCACCGCGGACATTGCGCGCATGCTCGGCAGCAAGACCGAACAGCAGGGCGCGGTGGTGACCCAGGTGCGACCCGAGTCGCCCGCCGCCGCGGCGGGGCTGCAGGCCGGCGACGTGATCGTCGCGGCCAACGGCAGGCCGGTGCAGACCGAAGACGATGTCTACAACGCCGAAGGCATCGCCCCGATCGGCAGCGCGATCGAACTCAAGCTGCTGCGCGAAGGCAAGCCGCTGACCCTGAGCGCGCGCCTCGCCGCCGAGGAAATCAGCAGCCTCGACGGCGCCAAGCTCGATGCACGGCTGGCCGGTGCGGAACTCGCCGACGTCAGCGAGCGCGTGCGGCGCAAGGACGTCGGCGGCGTCAGCGTGCTGCGCATCGTCGCCGACAGCACCGCGGCGAAGAACGGCCTGAAAGCCGGCGATCTGATCTTCGGCGTCAATCAGGTCAGGATCAATGCGCTCGCCGACCTGAAACCGCTGTCCGCGCGCACGCCGCGCCAGTTGCAGTTGTCGATCGTGCGTGGCGGCGAACAATATCTGCTGAACATGCAGTAGGTTCTGGACGGTGCGGCGAAGGCGGGACTAGGCGATAATGCCACCCCGTTTTCTGCCGGCGGATCCAGACGTGAAATTAGTGCATAAGTATCCTTTCCTCCACCTGCTCGGGCTGGTCGCCGTATTCGCCGTGGCCGCGCTCAATCTCGACTGCGCGCAGGCGCAGACCGCGGCCGCCAAACCTGCCGCGAAGAAGGCCGCGCCCGCCGCGGCCAAGCCCAAAGCGGCGCACGCGGCAACGACCATCATTTGGCGCGGCGATCGCGCCACCGAGCGCGCCTTCGTCGCCGACATGGTCAAGCAATATGAAGCGAGCAGGCTTGGCAAGGTGACGATGCAGCCGTTCAGCACTATCTCGGGCATCGACGCGGTGCACGACGGTACCGCCGATATTGCCGGCAGCGCGCGTCCGGCGACCCCCGGTCGCGTGGAAGAGACGGGTATGACGTTCTGTCCGGTTGCCTGGGACGCGCTGGTACCGATCACCTCACCGAAGAATCCGGTCGACAGCGTCAGCCTGCATCAGCTGTATCAAATCTACCTTGGCCATATGACCAGCTGGAAGGATCTGGGCGGCGCGGACGAGCCGATCAATCTTTACGCCGTGGCCGGCCCGCTCGACGGCGTTGAATACAGCGTGCGCAAACTACTTTATCACCGTGGCGACCAGGAGGTGTCCGTGCCGCGCCTGTACCTCAACACAGCCAAGCTCGAGGACGGCATCACCATCGATCCGCATGGCCTGGGTTTCACCACGCTGTCGGCTGTATCGGGCAACAAGGCGGTAAAAATTCTCAAGGTCGAAGGTTTCAGCGCGAGCACCGCGAACATCGCCGACGGCAGCTACCCGTTCTATTCGGTTCTGTATCTAGCCTCGCGCGATGACAGCAAGAACCGCGAAGCGGTGGAGAAGTTCATCAAGTACGCCAGTTCCGATGCCGGCAAGGCGATCATCCGCAAACACCAACTCGTACCTTACGACGACGCGCCGAACCTCGTCGCCAAGGAAGACGAACGCGTGGCGTTTGTCGATGCGCACATCGCCGACACGCCTGCGCCGACACCGACGCCGACACCGGTGTCCGCACCGAATGCGACCGCGGATTATCTGATACGCACCCAGCCCAATTCCGTGGAGGCGCAGGAAGCCAGGCAGCGTGCGGCCCAGATCGCAGCGGACAAGAAAGCCGCCCAGGCGGCAGAAAAGAGCAGCGGCAACTGAGCTTGCGCCATGCGCGTACGCGCCATCACCTTCGATCTGGACGACACCTTGTGGCCGATCGCGCCGGCGATGCTCAATGCCGAGCAGCGCCTGGACGATTGGTTGCGCACGCATTGTCCGCGCAGCGCAGTTGCATATCCGATTGAGGCGATGCGCACGCTGCGCGACCGCGTTGCCGCCGACCATCCGCACCTGGCGCACGACTTCACCGCGCAGCGGCGCCTGTCGCTGCAAACCGCGCTGCTCGCGCACGGCTATGACGAGGGTCATGTCGAGGCCGCTTTCGGCGCGTTCTACGCCGCGCGCAATGAAGTGCAGTGCTACGCCGATGCGCTGCCGGCGCTGCAGCGCCTGTCCGCGCGTTATCCGCTGGCTGCGATCACCAATGGCAACGCCGACCTCGACGCGATCGGCCTGAATCACCTGTTCCGCTTCTGCCTTTACGCCAGCGATTTCGGTGCGGCCAAACCGGCGCCGGAAATTTTCCACGCCGCCTGCGCGCGCCTGGGCCTGCCGCCCGACGCCGTGCTGCACGTGGGCGACGATCCCGAGCTTGATGTCGCCGGCGCGCACGCGGCCGGCATGCGCTGCGTCTGGCTCAATCGCGGTGGCGCATCGCTGGCTTCCGCAGCCACGCCCGATCTGGTCGTACGCGACCTGGCTGAGCTGGCCGAAGCATTGGACCAATTCAGCGCAGCCGCCTGAATCCGCAGCCGCCTGCGGCAGGTCGTGCCGCGTCATCGCCAACCGTCGAGGACATCCCATGCAAGGCCTGATCGAAATCCAGCGCGCCGCGCACACCACGCCGGTGACGGCGGTGACCAAAACTTTGCTGCGCAGCGTATTGCCGAACCTTGGCAAGAGCGCCGCGCAGTGGATCGCGGCGAACGATTTCCGCGCCGAGCCCGGCACGTTTTGCCTGCTGCCCGATGCCAAGGGCGGTCTCAAGCGCGTGCTCGCCGGGGTTGCTGCGGCCGACGATCTTTACGCGCTGGCCGGGTTGCCGCTCAGGCTGCCGCCGGGCAACTACCGCCTCAGCGATGACGGCGTTGCGCTCGATGCGGAGCACACTGCGCTCGGCTGGGGACTCGGCGCGTATCAATTCGCCCACTATCGCAAGGCCGCGCGCACGCCGGCGAAACTCGCGATCGACACGCCGACGCTGCGCGCGATCGAAGCTCGCCTCGACGCCACGCGGCGCGTACGCGATCTGGTCAACACGCCGACCGAAGAGCTGGGACCGGCCGAACTCGCTGCCGAAGTGGAGTCGCTGGCGCTGGCGCACGCCGCGACCTATCGCGAATGGGTCGGCGACGAATTGTTGGCGCACAACTTCCCGACCATCCACGCAGTGGGCCGCGCCAGTCACCGCGCGCCCCGCCTGGCCGAACTGACTTGGGGCGATGCCAAGCTTCCGCATCTCGTGCTGATCGGCAAGGGCGTGTGCTTCGACACCGGCGGCCTCGATCTCAAATCCGCCGACGGCATGCGCTGGATGAAGAAGGACATGGGCGGCGCGGCACATGCGCTCGCGCTGGCCGAACTCGTGCTGCGCGCGCAATTGCCGGTGCGTCTGACCCTGCTGATTCCGGCGGTCGAGAATGCGGTGGCGGGCAATGCCTACCGGCCAGGCGAAGTGATCCGCACGCGCGCCGGCATCACCGTAGAGATCGACAACACCGACGCCGAAGGGCGCCTCGTGCTCTGCGATGCGCTGGCCTACGCGAGCGAAGCCAAACCCGACCTGATCGTCGATTTCGCCACGCTCACGGGAGCCGCGCGCGTGGCCCTCGGCCCCGACCTGCCGGCGTTGTTCAGCAATCGTGAAGAACTCGCGCATGCGGCGATCGCCGCCGGGCGCAAGGTACAGGACCCGCTCTGGCATATGCCGCTATGGGCACCGTATCGAGCGCTGCTCGATTCGCGCATCGCCGATCTGGCCAATGCCAGCGTGTCCAAACACGCCGGCGCGATCACGGCGGCGCTCTATCTCGAACGTTTCGTGCCGCAGGCGACGCCGTGGATGCACCTCGACACCTACGCCTGGAACGACGCGGATAAACCCGGCCGGCCGGCCGGCGGCGAGGCGCTCGGCTTGCGCGCATTCTTCGCGATGTTGGCGGAGCGCTATCGCGCGTAGTTGTGTTTCCACAATGTGGCATTGTGGAATTATCACCTTTTCGTCATTCCCGCGAACGCGGGAATCCAGTGTCTTTTCTTTAGAGCCGCCCAAACAAGATCAAAATGGTTTCCCGCTTGACCAGCTTCGCTGTTGAGAGCCGCGGGAATGACGAGCGAAGAAAAGAGAGGAGCGGAGCGGTCGCGTCAGTCGACCGCATCCTTGCCCACCACGGAGTGCGGCAGCACCCGTGCGGCAAGCTTGGTGTCGGCATGCAGCAGGTCGACTTCGTCGGCGAGGACGTGCGCGGCTTCGTTGAGCACGACGTCCTTCGCCGCCTTGCGCTTTTTCTCCTCGTCCAGATCGGACTTGAGGCTGCGCTCGTCGGCCTGCAGGCCGTCGTCCTCGTTTGCATTGTCGCCTGGGCCGCGCTTGACCATGTTCTTGGCGGCATTCGACTGCGCGATAAGCGGCTTGTCGGCCGCTGCCTTGTCGTTCGCCGCGCCGACATTCGCGCGCGGGACGGGATTGCTGTCGCCGCCTTGATTGACCGGCGGCACTGCAGCGGCAGCTTCCCTGACGGTCGGCAAGGACGAAACGTCCGCCAGTTCCGGATGCCGTTGCTTGCGCTTGGCCTCCTGCTCGTCGCGCTCCTGGCGGCGTGCCTGCTCGTTGAGCGAGATCGTGGTCTCCTTGCGCAGCTTGCGCGCGTCGGCGATGTCGGCCTGCAGCGCCAGCCACTCCTTCTCGCTGGCCGCGCGCTTTTCGTGGCGCGCTTCGAGCATCGGCACAATCGTTTTCAGATCGCCGGTCGGGGCGTAGTCCGCAGCCGCGATCGAGGTCCACGGCAGCGCGTTGTCGTAGGACTGTTCGCCATTCTGGTCGAAATCGCCGGTCACCGGGAAATTGATGTCCGGGGTGACGCCGCGCAGCTGGGTCGAGCCGCCGTTGATGCGGAAGAATTGCGCAATCGTCATCTTCAGCTCGCCATAGGTCGGCTTCTCGTTGCCGTGCATCTGGTCGAGATCGAGCAGGTTCTGCACCGTGCCCTTGCCGTACGTGGGTTCGCCGATGATCAGGCCGCGGCCGTAGTCCTGGATCGCGGCGGCGAAGATTTCAGAGGCCGAGGCCGAGTTGCGATTGACCAGCACCGCGAGCGGACCGCTCCACGCCATGCCGGCGTTCTGATCGTCCTCCGGCGTGATGCGCCCGTCGGCGCTACGCACCTGCACCACGGGGCCCTTGTCGATGAACAGGCCAGTGAGATCGGTCGCCTCATTGAGCGAGCCGCCACCGTCGTTGCGCAGGTCGATGAGCACGCCTTCGACTTTCTGCTTCTTCAGATCGGCAAGCAGTTTCTCCACGTCGCGCGTGGCGCTCTTGAAGTTCTTGTCGCCGCGGCGATGCGCGTCGAAATCCTGGTAGAAGGTCGGCAGCGAGATCACGCCGATGCGATGGGTGACGTCGCCGTCTTTGGTCTCGATGATCGAGCTTTTCGCCGCCTGCTCCTCGACCACGACTTTCTTGCGCACCAGCGCGACCGTCACGTGCTTGCCGTCCTGACCAGCGTCGACCGGCAGGATTTCCAGGCGCACGGTGGTGTCCTTGGCGCCGCGAATCTTGTCGACGACGTCGTCGAGGCGCCAGCCGATTACGTCGGTCAACGATCCGGCTTCGCCCTGACCGACGCCGACGATGCGGTCGCCGATCTTGACCTTGCCCGACATCGCCGCCGGTCCGCCCGGCACGATTTCGCGGATCGCCGTGTAATCCTCGTCGCGCTGCAGCACCGCGCCGATACCCTCGAGCGAGAGCTTCATCGCGATATCGAAATTCTCGGCCTGACGCGGCCCGAGATAATTCGTGTGCGGCTCGATCGCCATCGCATAGGCGTTCATGAAGGTCTGGAACACATCTTCGCTGTTGAGCTGATGGATGCGGTCGATGTAGTTGGCGTAGCGCTTGTCCAGCGTCTCGCGAATCTTCGCGTCTTCCTTGCCGGCCAGCTTCAGACGCAGCCAGTCGTTCTTCACGCGCTTGCGCCAGACGTCGTTGACCTCATCGACGGTCTGCGCCCACGGCATCTTCTCGCGCTGGTACTGGTAGCTTTCGTCCTTGCTCAGGTCGAAGCCTTTCTTGAGCTGCTCGCGCGCGTACGCGGTGCGCTCACCAACGCGCTGGATATAGACATTGAAGATGGTGAACGGAACACTCAGATCCTGATCGTAGATCGCGCGGCCGAGCTTGTCGCGCGCCGGCGTGAAGCTGTCGATATCGGACTTGAGGAAGAACAGGCGGTCGGCATCGAGCGCATCCAGATAGCGATCGAATATCTGCCGCGACATGGCCTCGTCGAGCGGCTCCGCCTTGTAGTGCATGCGCGTGAGGAAGCGCGCGGCCATCAACGCCGCGGTGGCCTGGTCCGGCGTCGCCTTGAGCGCCAGCCCGCCGGCATCGGCCGCGGGTTTCGCGCTCGCGGTAGCGAGCAGAACGAAAATCATCAATACCGGCGCGATCCAGAGCGATCGGCTGCTGCGCACTACCATTTCAATTCTCCGTTACTGGTGCGATCGTCGGTGATCGCACGAAACAAAAGCTGTTTTATTGCGCCCATCATGATCGCGAAGATCACGTAGACATTCTTACTGACCGGCCCTTCAAGCGACTTCTTCCACGTAACCGGCTGCATGCGCCATCTGGTCGGCGTGGTACGACGAGCGCACCAGCGGGCCGGAGGCGACATGCTCGAAACCGAGCCTGGCGCCGTACTCAGCCAGCGCGTCGAACTGCGCCGGCTCCCAGTAGCGCAACACCGGATGATGGTGCGCAGTGGGTTGCAGATATTGCCCGATGGTCAGCATATCGACCGCGTGCGTGCGCAGATCGTTCAATGCGCCATGCACTTGTTCCAGGGTCTCGCCCAAGCCCAGCATGATGCCGGACTTGGTCGGTACCTGCGGATGTTGCACCTTGAAACGTTGCAGCAGGCTTAACGACCAGTCGTAGTCCGCACCGGGGCGCACGTTCGGATAGAGTTCGCGCACGGTTTCCAGATTGTGATTGAACACATCGGGGGGCGCTTCGGCGAACACTTCGAGCGCACGCTCCATGCGCCCCTTGCCGCGAAAATCCGGAGTCAGCGTCTCGATCTTGATCGACGGATTGAGCGTGCGCACTTCGCGAATGCAGTCGGCGAAATGGCTCGCGCCGCCGTCACGCAGATCGTCGCGATCGACCGAGGTGATGACGACGTAGCGCAAGCCCATATCGCGGATCGTCTCCGCGAGATGACGCGGCTCCTCAAGGTCGGGCGGCTTGGGCCGGCCATGCGCGACGTCGCAGAACGAACAGCGCCGCGTGCAGACTTCGCCGAGGATCATGAACGTTGCGGTGCCCTTGCCGAAGCACTCGTGGATGTTCGGGCAGGACGCTTCCTCGCACACCGTGACGAGACGGTTCGCGCGCAATTTGGATTTCAACTTCGCCACCGCGTTGCCGGGCGGAATGCGCACGCGGATCCAGCTCGGCTTGCGCAGCATCGGCGCGCTGTCGAAGCCGGCGCGGTTGCGCGCGATCTTGTCTTCGCCGAGTTGCTTCGCGCCCGGCTCGGGCATGGTCGGCAAAACCGGTGCTGTCGCCGAAGCGCCGATCAAGGCGATCGGAATGGTTTTATCCAGGGAATTCATGCGCCCACGCTAACATCCACAACGGGTTTTGCGCCAGCGCCAATGGTCACGAGCGGCGCTTCGATGCGCGCCTGCAGATCGAATTGGCGAGCCAGTTGCGCGATGAGTTCGGCCTCCACGTCGGCCAACTGCGATGGGCCACCCAGATCCATCATCTGCGTCACCTGCAATCCCTGGAAACCGCAGGGGTTGATGCGCTGAAACGGTTCCAGATCCATGTTCACGTTGAACGCGAGCCCATGAAACGTGCAGCCGCGGCGCACGCGCAGGCCCAAGGCGGCGACCTTGGCGCCGGCCACGTACACGCCAGGTGCGCCCGGCTTGCGCTGTGCGCCGATATCCCAGGCGGCCAGCGTGTCGATGATCGATTGTTCGATCCGGCAGACGAACTCGCGGATGCCGATGCCGAGGCGGCGCAGATCGACCAGCGGATAGGCCACGATCTGACCCGGCCCGTGATAGGTCACCTGACCGCCGCGATCCACCGGCACTACAGGAATCTCGCCCGGCATCAAGACATGCTCCCACTTACCGGCTTGGCCGAGGGTGAACACGGGCGTGTGTTCGACCACCCAGAGCTCATCAGGGGTATCCGCGTCGCGCGCATCGGTGAATGCCTGCATCGCGCGCCAGATCGGCTCGTAGGCCTGCAGGCCGGGGAAGCGGCGGACGAGCAAGTGCCGGGACTCGGGACTCGGGACTCGGGACTCGGTGGAGCACGCAGGGTTCATGTCTCTTCGTCGTTTACTAGGAAACCTACGTCACGTCTGAAGCAGCTAAAATATCAAGTATCAGTCTCTCTACAGTCGCGTCACCACTCACCACTCACCACCCTCACCACTCACCACTCACTACTCACGTCACAACGTCCAGCGCACCGACGGGTCGGCGCGCAAGGCGGCATGCGCGGCCGCATATTTTTCGCGCGAGGGGCAGGTGAAGATGACGCTGACCGAAACATAATGCCCTTCGCTCGACGGCCGCGTGCGCAGGCTGCCGTTGAGCACGGACAGGCCCAGCCCTGCGATCAGTTCCGGCATGCGTTCCTCAAGACCGGTATTCGCCTTGCCCACCGCCGTGATCTCGAACGCCCCGGGAAACTGGAAGCCCTGATCGGAATTTTCCGCGTGGATGTCGTCGAGATTTTTCATTGCCTGGGTGCTGCCGGAGCCGCGACGGCGGTATTCGGCGCGGCCGAGGTTTCCGTGGTCGGGGCGCTCTTGAACCACAGCCCGACGTCATCGGAGAAACGCCGCCAGAGGCCGCCTTCGGGCTCGTCGCCGAGGACGATCAGCGGACGCTCGATCAGGACCTTGTCGTCGAGCTTGACGCGCAGCGCGCCGATCTTCTGACCCTTGGCATACGGGGCGATCAGGCGGCTGGGCAACTCCATCGTCGCCTTCAGATCGTTGTAGCGGCCGCGCGGCAGGGTGATCAGCATGTCGTCGGCCAGACCCAGCCCGATGGTGTCGTTCGCGCCGCGCCACAGCACCGGCTGCGCGAGCGCCTTGTTCGCGTCGTAAAGCTTGTGCGTTTCGAAAAAACGGAAGCCATAATTGAGCACGGACTGGTTCCCATCGGCGCGTTCCTTCTCGCTGCCGGCGCCCATGACCACGGCGATCAGGCGTTGATCGCCGCGCTTGGCCGAGGTGGCCAGGCAGAATCCGGCTTCCTTGGTGTGGCCGGTCTTGATGCCGTCGACCGAGGCATCGCGCCAGAGCAGTGAGTTGCGGTTGTGCTGCTTGACCCCGTTCCACTCGAACTCCTTGATCGCGTAAATCTTGTATTCCTCGGGGAAATCGCGGATCAACGCGCGTGCCAGCGTCGCGATATCGCGCGCCGTGGTGTATTCCTCGGACGCGGGCAGGCCGGATGGGTTGACGTAATGCGTGCCGGTCATGCCCAGCTGCTGCGCGTACTGATTCATCAGCGCGGCGAACGTCTGCTCGGAGCCGGCGACATGCTCGGCCAGCGCGATCGCCGCATCGTTGCCCGACTGGATGATCATGCCGTAGAGCAAATCCTTCAGCGTCACCCTGGAATTGAGCGCGAGAAAACTGGTCGAGCCGTCCGTGCTCGCGCCGCCGCCGCGCCAGGCGTTTTCGCTGATATAGACCTCGTCGTCCATCTTGATCTTGCCCGCGGCGAGTTGCGCCGCGACGACATACGATGTCATCACCTTGGTGATCGAGGCCGGCTCGACGCGCGTATCCGCGCCGCTTTCGGCGAGAACCTGGCCGCTCGCGTAATCCATCAGCAGCCAGCTTTTCGCATCCAGGGTTGGCGCCGGCGGCACGGGCACATTCAGTGCGCCTGGCTGCGGCAGCGGCGCGGGTGCGGGTTGTACGTCGGTCGGGGCCGGCGTCTGCGCGGGCTTGGTGTCCTGCGCCGGCTGCTGCGCCGCCGTCGGCGTCTTGTGCTTGACGCGCGCCCCGATTGCCATGGGTGCGGTCAGCATCGTCAGTGCACAAATACACAATGCTGCTTTCTGTAAAAATTGCAAATGCTTCATTCTATCAGTTTCCATGTTGAAACACGTTGAGCCCATTCGCGCGGATGGGCCGCGCAGCGGGCATGAGATAAAAGTCCGGGCGAAGTTTACACGTCAAAGCATGAACGCTGAACCGTTCGCCCTGAGGTATCGAAGGGTGAATGGTTTCGTGGAGCGCCGTTCATGGTTCGATAGCTCACCACGAACGGCTACGTTATTTTCAAATCGAGACTTACCAAATACCGAGCGCACTAGCTTTGAGGACAGGTTTTTAGTCGTCGACGGCGGCGCGCGGTTCACCCAACCCCAGCGCGCGCACTTTCGGGGTCAGGCTGTCGACCTCGTCGACGTCCCTGAGCGGCCCCAGACGCACTCGCTGGACGTTCTTGCCGTTGACCACGCTATCGACAATCCGCACCTCGCCCAGGCGCAAATTGCGCAACGTCGCCGCCGCGCGTTCGGCATTGGCGTGATCCGAATACGCGCCGACCTGCAGATATAACGCGGGTTTGGGCGCTTTTTGTGGCGCATTTGCGGATGCCATCCGGGCATCGCCGCGCGGCGCCGGCTCGGTTGCGGTCTGTGCTGGCGCAGGCTGTGCGGCCGCGCGTAGGAGCG
>JAYTQX010000047.1:0-19663 GCA_043746455.1 Pseudomonadota bacterium | reverse complement strand
GGCGCGGGCGTCGCGAGCGCAGGCGCAGCGGCATCCACGCTTTCGATCAGCGCGACCACCGTGCCTTCGGATATTTCGTCGCCGATCTTGACCTTGATTTCCTTGACCACGCCGGCTATCGACGAAGGCACTTCCATCGTCGCCTTGTCCGATTCGAGCGTGACCAGCCCTTGATCTTTTGTCACGGTGTCGCCGGGTTTCACCAGGATCTCGATCACCGGCACGCCGGTATAGTCGCCGATATCCGGCACCTTGGCTTCTTTGACTTCGGCCATGCTCCCTCCTCAATCGACGCGTCGGCTGCGCTTTGCCGACGCGCCGGGTGATAACGATAACAACGTGGGCGGCACCGATACTACCGCCAAATGATATTCCGAAGCGGGCAGTACGCGCCTGCACGGGTCGGCGGGACACTCGCCGGCGATCGGCTCAGCCACTGCGATCGGCCCGGCGTCTTGGTTGGGTAAAAAAAACCGCTGCCTTGACGGCAGCGGCTTGTCCGCATTCGATTTGCCGGTTGACTCAATTCGAAGCTTTTCCGCCACGCTCTTCGTCGTTGTGCTTCTTGTTGTAGATGCGCCCGCTCTGATAGTTCTCCTTGCCCTGAATCCGCGCCTGCTCGCCGGCCCCAACGTGTCCGTTCGCCCCCGTGCGCGCTTCGCTGCGATCGACATGCGCCTGACCGCGTTCGAGCGCCCCAGCTTCGTGGTTGGTCAGCTCTCCGGAGCGGATGCCCTGTTGATGCGCGCCTGCTGATTGACGTTGCGCTGCACGTCGGCCTGCACGCGCCGCGAGGAGGCTGAATTCGGATTGCCGGTCACGACATTGTGCTGTCCCGATAAATGTCGCCGCTGACGTGATTTTGTTCGCGCTGAATCTGCGCCTTCTCCTGCGCGCTCAGCGAGCCATTGCGCATATCGTGCGCCTCCGTGCGATCGATGCGTTGCTCCTGGTGTTCGAGATTCGCCGCCTCCTTGGTCGAAAGCTGGCCAGATTGCAGGCCCTGTTCGATACGCGCCTGCTGCTCGGTGTCGCGCGCGGTTTCGGTCGCGGCATTTTTCGCGTGAGCGCCCAGCGAAAATGCGGTGGTCACGGCGAGAACAATAAGAGTACGTTGCATGTGAATTCTCCCTGGTAGTCGGCACGTGAATCAGTGCGTGGTAGCGAACAACGGACATGGTTGTGCTGCGTTGACAACTCCTGCTGTCCTGTTTGTAAACGAGCTTCCGTGCGTTCGATCTGTCATCCGTTTTTCGCATGGCTCGTTATTTGGGGCATCGATGTTTGTTACGGTGACGCAATGTTTGTCGCTCTTGCTTTCTTTTCAGCCTTTCCGCTACGCGGTCTTTTCAACCATCGGATCGCGACTGCGGTAACCGGGTTGCTGCTGGTCTGCGCCGGTGCTTCGCCGGTGCGCGCCGGCAATGCCGACAGCCTGAGTCGCGACGACGCGCTTTGGCTCGAACGCGTGACCTACGGCCTCGACAGCGCAACGATCGCGCGCTTTCGCGAACTCGGCCGGCGGCGTTTTCTCGACGAGCAACTCGCGGGCAGGAACGATGCGCTGCCGCCGGCGATCCAGACGCAGATCGACACGCTCGATATCGAACGCACATCCGCCGCGCAGCTTGTAGTCGACGAAATCGCAGAGCAGAAACGCAGAAACGCGCTCGGCGACGACGAGATGAAGAAAGACGCGCGCAAGGCGCGCAACGAGCTCGGCAACAAAATGGCCTACGAGGCGACGCGGCGCGAATTGCTGCGCGCGATTTACTCGCCGGCGCAGTTGAAGGAGCAGATGACCTGGTTCTGGCTCAACCATTTCAACGTGTTCGCGCCGAAGGGCTACGTGCAATTCCTCGTCGGCGACTACACCGATCGCGCGATCCGGCCGCATGCGCTCGGCCATTTTCGCGATCTGGTGCTGGCGACGCTCAAGCATCCGGCGATGCTGCAGTATCTCGACAACGCGCATAACGGCGCCAACCATATCAATGAAAATTACGCGCGCGAGCTGATGGAGCTGCATACGCTCGGCGTCGATGCGGGTTATACGCAGGCCGACGTGCAGGAGCTGGCACGCGTGCTGACCGGCGTCGGCATCGATCCGCGTCACGAGCCGCCGAAACTGCGGCCCGAGTGGCAGCACCTGCTCGTGCGCGACGGTTTGTTCGAGTTCAACCCGGCGCGACACGACTTCGGCGACCGCGTTTTGCTCGGCCAGAAAATCCGTGGCGGCGGGTTTGCGGAAGTCGAGCAGGCGATCGATCTGCTGGTCAAACAGCCGGCCTGCGCGCGCTTTATTTCGCGCAAGCTCGCTACCTACTTTGTCGCCGACGATCCGCCGCCGCAGCTCGTGGAGGCGATGGCGCGCACGTTCCAGCGCAGCGATGGCGACATCGCCGAAACGCTGCGCACGCTGTTCGAATCGCGCGAGTTCGACGCTTCGCTCGGCAGGAAATTCAAGGACCCGATGCATTACGTGGTCTCGTCGGTGCGCCTGGCCTACGACGGCAAGCCGATCGCGAATATCCGCCCTGTGGTGAACTGGCTCAATGGCCAGAGCGAAGCCCTGTACGGCCATCCCACACCCGATGGCTACGCGCTGACCGAAAGCGCTTGGGCGAGTTCCGGCCAGCTAAGCCGGCGCTTCGAAATCGCGCGCACGATCGGCAACGGCAACGCGCGCCTATTTGACCCCGAGGACGGCACCCAAACCAACGTGGCGGGCTTTCCGCAACTGTCGTCGCGCTTGTATCTGGACGGTATCGAGCCGTATCTGTCGAAGACCACTCTGGCCGCGCTGCAGCGCTCGACCTCGCAGCAGGAATGGAACGCGTTTCTACTGGCGTCGCCCGAATTCAACTACCGCTAGGAGCAGTTCGCCGCAGAGGACGCAAAGAAGTCTTTCTTGAGTTTTGCTTCCTTTGTGACGGAAAAGCTCTTCTTTCTTGCAGAGACATCACCATGAAACGTCGCCACTTCCTTCAGCTTGCCACCATGTTGCCGGCTTTGCCGTCCATCACGATCGCAGGCCGCGTGTTCGCCGCGCCACCGTCTTCGCCGCGTTTCCTGCTCGTGTTCCTGCGCGGCGGCTACGATTGCGCGAACATGCTGGTTCCGTACTCGAGCGATTTCTACTACGAGTCGCGGCCGAATATCGCAATCGCCAAGCCCGATGGTACGGCGAATACCGGCGCGCTTGCGTTGGACGCAGACTGGGCGCTGACTCCGGCATTGCGCGAATCGCTTGGCCCGATGTACAAAAATAAAGAAGTAGCCTTTGTACCTTTCGCCGGCACCGACGATCTGTCGCGCAGCCATTTCGAGACGCAGGACAATATCGAGCGCGGCCAGCCGGGCCAGGGCAGGCAGGAATTCCGTTCCGGCTTCATGGCGCGGCTCTCATCGACGCTGAGCGGCAATATGGCGCCGATCGCGTTCACCGATGCGCTGCCGCTCGCGTTCCAGGGTGCGAACGATATTCCGAATATTTCGCTCAAGGCCGTCGGCAAACCCGCCTTTGACGAACGCCAGGCGGCGATCCTGACCAGCATGTACGCTGGCAATCATCTGCAGACCGCGGTCGCGGACGGCCTCGAACTGCGCCAGCACGTGGCCAGGGAATTCGAGGACGAAATGATGCAGGCCAATCGCGGCGCGGTCAGCGCCAAGGGTTTCGCGGTCGAGGCGCAGCGCATCGCGCGCCTGATGCGCGATCAGTACCGGCTCGGCTTCGTCGATATCGGCGGCTGGGACACGCATGTCAACGAGGGCGGTGCGCAGGGTGCGCTGGCCAACAACCTCGACAACTTGGGGCGCGGCCTTGCCGCGTTCGCGCAGGAACTAGGTCCCGAATGGAAGAATACCGTCGTCGTCGTCGTCTCCGAATTCGGCCGTACGTTTCGCGAGAACGGCAACAAGGGCACCGACCACGGTCACGGCTCGGTCTACTGGGTGCTTGGCGGTGGCATCAACGGCGGCCGTATCGCCGGCGAACAGATCAAAGTGCAGCAATCCACCCTGCTGCAGAACCGCGACTTCCCGGTGCTCAACAACTATCGCGGCCTGCTCGCTGGCCTTTACGTGCGCCTGTGGGGACTTTCGCCCGCACAGGTCGACAAGGTGTTTCCGGACACGACGGTGGTGGATTTGCGCTTGGTTTAACCCGCAAGGCTACGGCAGTTGCTCTTCCCTTCTCCCACTGGGAGAAGGTGCCGAAGGCGGATGAGGGAGAGGCGTTGCAGCGATTCAGCTTGCGATAAGTGCGAGGCTCTTCCCTCATCCGGCGCCACGCGCCACCTTCTCCCACCGGGAGAAGGGAGGCAATGAATTGCCGCGCTAGTTCTTGAACATATTTCGCAGTACCGCACCGGCAATGCCGCCGGCCACGCCCGTTTCGACATTCTGCACCGTCTCACCGCCGAGATACGGCGACAGCGCATGCGCGAGATTGGGTACCGTAAGCGTCTGCAGCCAGACTTTCCCGGGACCGGTCAGGCGCGCGATAAACAGCCCATCGCCGCCGAAGATCGCGTTGGAAAAGCCGCGCATCAAAGTCACGTCGAAATTCACCGTGTCGGCGATCATGCCGACGTGGCCCGGATGCACCTTGAGACTTTCACCGGGCGCCAGATCATAGGTGACGATTTCGCCGCCGAGTTCGATCCAGGCCGTGCACGGCCCGCTAAGCTTCTGCATCACGAAGCCGTTGCCGCCGAAAATACCCGCGCCGAGCGAGCGCTGGAAGCCCGTGCTCAGCGTCACGCCTTCGGTCGCACACAGAAAACCGTGGCGATGGATCAAATACGAGTGTCCAGCCGCGACATCGATCTGCATGATCGATCCAGGCACCTTGGCCGCGAACGCGATCACGCCCTGCTTGCCCGGCGCGGAGTATTCGGTCATGAACAGGCCGCCGCCGGAGAACGCGCGGCCGAGCGCGCCCCAGATGCCCTTCGCGCCCGCAGTGAACGCCGTGGTGCGCATCTCCACCGCATCGGTCATCCAGGAAAATTCGCCGGGTTCGGCGATGATGCGATCGCTGCCTTCGAGACCGATTTCCAGCACCGGCATCGTGCTGCCCGTGATCTTCACTTTCATCGAGAGTCTCCGCTATGAATCCGTATTCTCAATAGTGTAACGCGTCAGAATCCGCCAGCGCCGCAACTTTTCCGCGCGCGCGATCGATGCGTTGGCCGGGCTGGTCGACGGCAGCTTCAGCAATTCGACGCGTGCGCGCAGCGTCGCACTCAATTTGCATTCGACATGACGCTGGAAGCCCTCGGCGGCCTTGGCGCCGTTCAGCGCGATCGCGCGAATCGTCGGGAATTTGACCAGCAGGCGTGCAATCGCATTCGGTACCTCGCTCGCCTTGACGATGCTGCTGTCGAGACTGCCGGGCCGCTCGACGTGTTTGTACACGTCCCAGATGCCGATACCCCGCGCGTGCAGTCGCCGCACACGTTCGGCATACGCCAAGTCCGGACCCGCATCGAACAGCTCGCCCATGAACGGCCAGAACAGGTTCTGCCGGTGCCCGTAGGACTGGCGCAGTTCGAGCGAACGCAGGCTCGGCACCGTGCCGAGCACGAGCACGCGGCAATCGGTGCCGACCTGCGGCGGGAAACTCGCTACGCGATGCCGGATGCTGGACTTCACTAGTATAAATATACAATTATTAGCAGATGCAACAAAGTGGAAACCAAATACATGCGTGACACAGCATGTCGCGTATCTTCATTTACATGAACCTTGTGCAACGCGCGGCACGGATAACCTCAGATTAACCGGAATCTAATCTCGATTTCACGTGCGCAGCGTAGCCTTGATCCCACGTCGTCGTGGTCAGAGGGCGTCGACGCAACCCACCCCCTACGCAAATCGGAGAAAACCCATGAACCAAGACATCATCCAGGGCAAATGGTCGCAGATCAAAGGCTCGCTCAAGACCCAGTGGGGCAAGCTTACCGACGACGATCTGGCGCGCATGGACGGCAACCGTCAATACCTGATCGGCAAACTGCAAGAGCGCTACGGCTGGCAGAAAGAACAGGCCGAACAGGAAATCCGCAGCTTCGAGCACACGCTGGACAAGTCGCTGAACCGGTCGAAAGCGGCGTAGTTCCCTCGTAACACGACTCGCTCAACCATGGAGAAACCGCGCGTGGGCAAGCGCGGTTTCTTCTTATTTGAGTTGCAGCAAATCCCACCGGTTGGCGTAAAGGTCTTCGAATACCGCAACCGTGCCATAGGCTTCATTGCGTGGCGGCTCGAGAAATTTCACGCCCTGCGCCAGCATGTGGCGATGATCGCCTTCGAAATCGTCCGTCTGCAGGAACAGGAAGACGCGACCGCCCGTCTGGTCGCCGATGCGCGCACGCTGTTGCGGGGTCGTGGCCATGGCCAGCAGCAACGCCGTGCCCTCGCCTCTGGCTGGCGCGACCAGCACCCAGCGCTTGCCGCCGCCACGATCGGCGTCCTCGATCAAATCGAAGCGCAGGCAGCGCGTGTACCAGGCGATCGCCTCGTCGTAGTCGCGCACGACCAGACTGATCGCGCCTATCTTTCGCGGCATGCAGCGTCCCTACTTTTTCTTCTTGGTCGTGCCCGGCAGCTTGGAAATGTCCAGGCCACCGGTCTCGAACACCAGAGTCTTCCTGCCCTCGCCCTTGAGCGCAACGTCGATCGCGACGCTTTTGGTCTTCAGGATTTTCGCGATGAAGTCCTTGTCGTCGTCGATGAACAGCGCCGGTTCGCCGGTCGGCGGAATCGTCGCCTTCATGCGCTGCGGCGACAGGCCGTCGAAACTCACCAGCAGGCTTGGGCAACCGGAACGGCAATCGAATTTTTCATTGTCGAGCATGAGATAGACGTTCTGCCCCCACTGCGGGTGCTGACGCAGGATCAGGTGCACGCGCTTGACGTTCGTGGCCGCCGATCCAGGCGCAAGGGGATCTTTGCTCTCGATCGACGCAGCATATTGCGTGCCGCCGGCTGCGCCGACCGCGCTGTACGCCCATAAGCGCGCGAGGCGGCGCGCGTCACCCTGCGCCGTGCCCTTGGCGCGCACGTCGTCGAGAGTCTGCTTCACCTGAGCGGCGGCGGCACTTTCCGGATACTTGGCGACGATTTCCGCGCCGAGCGGAGCAGCCAGCTCCCAGTTCTGATTCGCGCGCATCTGGTCGTAAAGCTGCATCTCCTTGCTCGCCTTGGCCTCTGCCGCGGCTTTCGCCGCGGCCAGCGCGTCAGCCGAAGGCGCAGACGGCGCAGACGAATTTGAACCGGACGAGCAGGCGGCCAGCAGGCCTGCGAGCAAGACCAGGGTGAGGGAAAAGATTCGCGACGACATCACGAAACCTCGTTGCGATGACAATACCGCAACGATACCCCACTTGCTGGCTCAGCGGCAGGGATCGCGACCCAGGTTCTTGTCGTAGGTCGACACGTCTTCATCGTGTTCATGCCCGCCGCGCCCGACCGCGCCGGCGCGGCGCATCTGTGTACACGCTTCCTCGCGCCCGACGCGATGTCCGCTGACGCTGACCGATTGCGCCCGCGCATGGCCACGCCCGCTCGCGCTGCCAGCCTGCGCCGCGATGGAGTGCGGACAGGACGCATGCCGGTAGAAGACCTGCCCGTCCGCCGTGCGGCATTCGTAGGATTGCGCTGAGGCAGACGCATTGCGAGACGTAGGCGCCGCCTTGCTGCGTCCACGCCGCGCCGCGCGCTCCTCAACATCATCATGTACCGCGTAGGTTGGCGATGCGGCATACGCCGGAGCCGGGGCGATCTCGACGACCGCCTCGTGCTGCGCGCTCGTGCATGCTTGTGTCTGGTAGGCGACGCCGCCTTGCGCATCGGTACACTTGTATACGGATTCGGCGCGCACACCGGCGGCGAGGAAAAACAACAGCAGGAAGGCCAGCCATTCGTACCAGCGCAGAGTGCGGCCTGACGGTTCGAAATCGAATTTGTCCATGTATGTTCCCCGAAAACAGGGGCACATTTTCGATGCGCGCCGGTTCCGTCGCTATCGTCAAACAACTGCCCTTCGTGTAAGAAATTGTCGATCGCATGCAGCGCACGCGATCGTTCTACAATGGGTGTTCCCGTACCTGCGCTCCCGGAAGACTCCATGAAACACGCGTCCGTGATCGCCTCAGTACTGTGCTGCATCCTGCTGCCTATGGCCGGCGCGAGCGCGCGAAGCACCACAAAACATCGACGCTGCCTTGCAGCGAGCACAGGCAGCGCATCTGCCCGTGCTGATCGATTTTCAGGCGCAGTGGTGCTACTCGTGCTACTTCATGGCGACGCACGTGCTGACCGGTCCGCAATGGGAGGCTATCGAGAAACGCACCGTGTTCGTCGAGACCGACGCCGATTCGCCCGACGGTGCGCGCTGGATGGAAAAACTCGGCGTGAAGTCGCTGCCGAGCTATGTGGTGCTTGATGGCAATGGCGCCGAGATGGGCCGCATTCTCGCCGAGCAGCCGCGCGAGAAATTTTATCCCGCGATCGAGCGCATTCTCGGTGGCGGCGACAAACTGGACAGCCTGAAGGCCCAGGCTGCGAGCGGTTCGACATCCGCTTTGGCCGACGCGCTCGCCAGCTACCACTCGCGCAACCAGGTGCAGGCCGGGCTCGACTGGTATGCCACGCTACCACCCGCCCAACTCAAGGCCGCCGAGGTCGATGGCAAAGCTGCAACCTGGCACGCGCGTCTGCAAATGGAAAAAGCGGCAAAAGATAAAAATACACCGCAATGCGTTGCGGCTGCACAACGTGTGCTCACGGGCAACGTCGGCTGCGACCACTACTACGTCCTAGACACACTGCTCCAGTGCAGCGAAAAACTACCCGATGCCAAACGCAACTCCCTGCTCGGTGCGCAACGACCCGCGCTGAATACGCTGCTCGACAAACAGGTGTTTGTCGCAAGCCCGACCTGCGTCGATCAGCGCAGCGCCGTATTCGTCGCCGCCGATCTGAACAAGGCGCTCGGCGACACGGCGGCAGAGCAGGCAGTGCTCGCGCGAGGTATCGCCGCCGCACAGCAAACCATCGGCGGCGATTTCAGGAAGGACCGTAACGCCGCCGACAATCTGCGCGTGTACCTGCTGCGCGCCGGACGCACGGCCGATGTCGATGCGCTGATGCCGAAGCTGATCGCCGCGTATCCGGACGACTATGTCTATGCGTATCGCTACGGCCGCAGCCTGCTCGACCGCGGCAAAGCCGCCGAAGCGCTGCCCTATCTGGAACAGGCCTCCGCCAAGGCCTTCGGCGTGAATCGCCTCGGCGTGGCCAGCCTGCGCGTCAAGGCGCTTATCGCACTCAATCGCCGCAGCGATGCGGAGAAGGTCGTCGCCGATGCGCTCGAAGCCAACGGACCGTGGTTCCCGGAGGCCGCGGCCAAACTCAAGGCGGCGTTGAAGTCGTAAATCGCTCAGCGCCGACTGGCGCTACGAACTCCAAGCGCAACGCGCCGCGATCCGGATCGTCGTGCAAGCGCAATGGCTGCACCCGTTCCGAATCTTCCAGCCCCTGCGTACGGAAGAATTCCTGCGCCTCGATCACCCGATCGCCGCGCGCATTGCGCAGCTTGACCTGCAATCCGCCAGCGCCGGCGTGCAGCGGCAGCAGCAGCCAGTCGCCATCGCGCGCGAGCAGTGCTACCGCAGGGCACGCATGCAAATAGCGTTCATACGCCGCGCCGGTCAGATGCAGCCGGCCATTGTGCAACCAGATCTCGTCGCCGGTATCGGCCTTACGCGCCTTGAGCAGGACTTCAATCTCTCCGATGACGCGTTCGACGCCGGCCTGCACTGGGTCGCTGAGGCCGATGCCCAATTCCAGCGATTGAGCCTCGATGAGAAACACTTCGGTGTCGCGCGCGAAATCCTCGCCGAACATGCGGCATCCGGCATAGAGCGCGTGATCCCAGCGCATGCCATGCAGACTGAAGCCGTGTTCTGCGCGCGTTTGCGCTTCGCTGCCCGGCAGACGAAACACCGCGCCGGGTTCGCTGCCGCTGCGGCAGGCGTCGACGATCACGACGCGGCTGGCGCCGCGCACTTGATACATCACGTCCATACCCGAGGTGCCGGCGTCGATCAAGCGCACGTCGTCGTCGCCTTTGCCCAGGCGCGCCATCAGCCGGTGCACGACTTCGACACCGGCGCCGTCGTCGCTGCGCGCCGGATTGCCGCAGCCGATTATCGCGAACATGCGCGGACGCTCGTGGGTAAACGTAAACGCTGTGTCAGATACGCCAGAGTACGCAGGACCATTCCGGCTCCACCGCCATTGCCAGTTCCGGAAGGGCACAATAACGGCGATGCGCTTCGTAGTACATGCAGGTGCTGCAGGATTGCTCGATTTCAGGGTCCTCCGCGGCCACGTAGGGCGTCGGCGTGAACCCGGCAATGCGAAGCTCACTCTGCAGATCGCCCGCCCGTAGCGCTTGCACTGCTTGCAGTGCTTGCACCACGCGGCGGATCTCCGCGTCGGTATAAGCGCGCTGCTGCCAGTCGGTCTGCAGGCCGCTCGCAAGCAGCTGGCTGATCTCGCTGCGTTGACGATCCAGATCGTCCGTCATGTCGACTCCCGGATTGCGCCTTAGATTCGCCAGAGCCGGCACCACCAATCGGGCTCGACGGGTACGGCAAGCTCGGGCAGGTCACACCACTTGCGGTGCACGAGGTAATACATGCACTCCTGGCAGCGCATGCGGTCGGGACCGTAAGGCACGTCGGTGAAGCCCGACAGCACGAGCTTGCCTTCCAGATCGTCGTGCTGGAACTCGCTCAACTCGTCGAGCAGGCGCAAGAACTCGCGATCCGTTTCCGGAAACGGTTCGGTCTTCGTCTTCAAACCATCGGCAAGCAGCTTGCCAATGCGATTGCGAAGGTGGTCATCGTCCTGTCTCGACATTGCATCCTCGCCGGGCCTGGGGGCGTCGCGTGAATCGGCGCGAGCGCCGATTCACTGACGGATCTTACTCATCACCCGATGCGGAATCGTGCCAACTCCTTGCCCGTCTTGCCATCGTGCGCGTGCACCGTGCACACCAGACAGGAATCGAACGAGCGTGCCACATGTCCAACTTCGACCGGATCGGTCGGATCCGCGATGGGTGCGCCAATCAGCGCTTCCTCGATCGGCCCGCGGATACCCTTGCTGTCGCGCGGCCCGACATTCCACGTCGTTGGCGCGACGATCTGGTAGTTCTTGATCTTGCCGTCCTTGACTTCGATCCAATGGCACAGCGCCCCACGGATCGCTTCGGTCGCACCCCAACCGCGACCGTCCTTCTCGCGCGGCTTGATATACCACGGATCGTTGAGGCGGAACTCTTTCAGGCAATGCTCGGCCTGACGATACAGCTTGATGGTTTCGTGCATGCGCGCGATCTGGCGCAGATGCAGGCTCGGTCCGCCCATCTTCTTGAACATGTCGAGGATGAACGGATCGTAGTGCTGCCAGGACTCGCCGTGCTTGCCGCCGGCAACCATCTGACGCGCGAACGGGCCCGCCTCCAAGCGGCCGAATTGATCGTGATTGACCGCCGTCGCCCAGGAATAGGCGCCGCTGAAATCGATCGTGTTTTTCTGCGTGGCGCGCGTGGTGCGATCGTACGGGTGCACGTCGGCATTGCCCTCGTCGTACCACGAGTGCATGGTGTTCTCGCGGGCATGATCCTGCGACATGAGCACATGCGTGTCGTTCTTGCCGTCGTAGACGCCGCTCTTCATGATCAGCGCGGCATTGCGGCCTTCGATCGTCGGCTTCTGATATTTGTCCTCGTGCGGCAGGTAGCCCCAGGAAATGTAACTGCCCACGCCGCCGCCGAACTTGTCCAGGCCGATGTCCAGACCCATGCGCCAGTAGAAACCCAGGTCCGAATTCGCGTGCGCCGGGCTTTCGTCCAGCCACGCCAGGAAGTCGGCATGGGATTTGATCTGCTCATAGCGCTCAAGCGTGCAGCCGAGCCAGCACGGCTCAAGCCAGTTCTTCTTGAAATACTCAAGGATCGACCACGCGCGAGTCACATCGGTCAGGGTTGGCGCGCACATCACGCCGCCGGGCACCATGTAGCTCGAATGCGGCCACTGGCCGCCGAGTAGCGCGTAGATTTCCACCGGCTTGCCGGAAATCGTGACGCCGAGTTCGTACGAGGTGCCGGTAAACGGCGCGAAGCGGCGCACGGCTTCCTCGTAATACTTGCTCTTGCGGTAATTCTTGTTGGTCAGATCGATTGCGTACAGCCCGTAGAAATAGCGCGGCTGGCTTTGCAGGCTTTCAACGATCTGGCCGAGATTGCGCGCGAGAATGGCATTGCGCGGCACCTCAGTCTGCCAGGCGGTGTCGAGTGCCCACGCCGCGCAGGTCAGATGTGAGGCACCGCAAATGCCGCAGGCGCGCGGCGTGACCACGAGTCCGGCCTGCGGATCCTTGTCGCGCAGGATGATCTCGAAGCCGCGGAACAGCTCGGCCTGGGTCCAGGCGTTGGTAACGACGCCATTCTGGATTTCGACGCGTACGTCCAGATCGCCTTCGACGCGACCGACGGGAGAGATATCAAGAGTCTGTACTTGTGCGGACATGCGAATGCTCTCCTGGCTCAAACGACGAAAATATTTTCTTCGGCCCATTTCGGCGCGGCATTCTTGGCTGCCGCGGTGAGCGCGATGTAGCCCTTCTTGTCGACGCCCTCCGGCATGTCTTTGGGAATGCCCATCACGGTCTGCGTCTTGAACACCGTCCCCGGCGCAAGATCGAAGAACGGGAACTCAGGCTCGGTACACCCCATGCACGGCATGCCGGCACGCGTCTTCGACGACTGCCGGTTCCACAGGATGCGGTTGCACGGCGAATGCGTCATCGGTCCGCGGCAGCCCAGGTCGTAGAACAAACAACCCTTGCGCTGGCCGAACTCGGTCGCCGACACCTTGTAGGCGAAGTGCATGTTGCGCGTGCAGCCGGTCTGGGTGAACGACTGGAAGAACGTCTTCGGCCGCTGGAATTCGTCGAGACCGATGTCGCCCGCACGCCCGGTGGCGACGGCGACGACGATCTGCGTGATCCAGTCCGGATGCGCCGGGCAACCGGGCACGTTGATCACCGGCAGACCCGATTTGGCCTTGAAATCCTGGCCGAGAAAACCGCCGTGCGCGCGCTTGAGGAACTGCAAGCCCTGCGAATCGGACGGATTCGGCGCGGTTGCGGGTATTCCGCCCCACGTCGCGCAATCGCCGACTGCAACGACGAAGGTCGCGGCATTGCTCAACTCGCGCACCCAGTCTTTCATCGCCCGGCCGGCGAACCGGTTCCACTCGCCGGTTCCGTTCGGCGCGTTCACGACCGTACCTTCGAAGACGAAGATATCGAGTGGTACGGCGCCGGAAACCAGGTCGCGCAACAGCTTTTTCAGGTTGTCGCCGAGTTCCACACCGAGCGACGGATGCCATAACACGTTGATGCCAAAGTCCGTCACCAGATCGCAGGCACTGGGTTCCTCTGCGTTGAGGAACGACATCGTGTTGCCCGAACAAGCTCCGCCCTGCAGCCAAAGAAGATTTGCCATGTTTCCTCCACCCAAGTCATACGGAAAATCAGGATCGTGCAACCACGATCGGACGCGACGCGGAAAAGTAGAGCAGAAGCCGTGCCAAACTCGTGCAGATTCGAGTGAGTCAAAGCGTCCGTAGATTAATTGTTTGGGATCAACGAACTGCCGTCGTTATGGTCGAGCCTTGTGCAACCTGAGACGCGCTGGAAGTTGCAAGCCAAATATCCATCACGGGCAAAACCGATAACTTGCTTCGCACTTCGTTCCGAACTCAGAAACGATACCCAATGCCAATGCCGATCAGGAACGGATCGACATTGACCTTGGCCAAAATTGCTCCGTTATCGATGTTCGCCCGGGTCTTGACGAAAACCTGGTCGATCTCGGCATTGAGGAACCAGCGGCCGCTCAATTGAAAGTCGAAGCCCGCCTGCACCGCGGCACCAAAATTGCCGTTGTCGAAGTCGACGCTGGTCACCGCTCCACCCGCCGGTCTGCGCTTGTACAGGATCAAGTCCGTCACACCTGCTCCCACGTAGGGACTGAACGCCGACTTCGTCGTGAAATGGTATTGCAGCGTCAGTGTCGGCGGCAGCACGTTCACCCGGCCGACCGGCACATCGCCCAGCGTCGTGCCCTTGGCTGTTACCGACGCCCTGGTCAGGGTCGCGATCAATTGCGCCGCGATATGCTCACTGAAGAAATAGGACACGTCGACCTCGGGCGCAACACGGCTGGGGATATCCACTTTTCCGCCGATCGCCGAGATCGAACTGGAGTTGTCTTCCGGAAATATTCCCAGTGCGTGCACGCGCACCAATACCGTTCCGGCTTGCTTGTCCGACCCGATCGAATCGTCCGCGACGGCGGCGGTCGCGCAGGCGAGCACACAAAGCGGACTGAGCAACAGGAATTTATTCCAACGCCGTGTGCGGGTGGCGCGCGTACCGATATCGAACTTGGTTGTCATGGCTCAGCCTCTTCGAATCCGATTCAGCAATCCGCTCGCGCGGGTCGTGACGCTGGTCTGATCATGCGCCCGCGTAGGGACAGAGCAATGGCCGTGCCATGATGTAAAAAATATATTTGTGAACTTTTTCAAGAGCTAATGCGCAGCCGACGTCTCGACCGCGACTCGATCGAGTGCAAAGCGCCTATGCGAGAGGAGGCAAACGCAAATGTCGTTTGCAGATCGGTGATGCGCGCTGGGTCACTGAATATTGCAGTCGGCGCGCGGCATCCGGACCCGATTCGGGGACATCCGTGCAGATCAACCGTGGCGATTGCCGCACACCGGACACTGGGCTTCGAGCATCAGGCCATACCAGATTCCCTGGCAGCGGCTGCACCAATGGCCGCCAAGAAAATCGTCGCCCAATCCGAGGTGACGCGCCAGCGCACTCACGCCGAGGTCGCGCGCGCCGCCGGGCGTGTGCGGCGGCGCGACGCGCGCGTAGGGGAAGCGCATCGGCGCGGAGTCGTCGCTCACGGTTCGCCTTCGTCGTCTCCGGACCGGTGAATCTGGTAGCGGCGGATCTTGTTGGCCAGCCCGACGCGCGACAGGCCGAGTTCGCGCGCAGCCTTGCTGTGATTCCAGTGGCAGCGATCCAGCGTGCCGCGCACCAGACGCACCTCAAGCGCTTCGACCTTGTCCTTGAGACTCGTTCCGGGCAGAGCGTCGATCGGATCGCCACTGCGCGACGTCGGCGCGGAGGCATGCGCCACGTCCGCCGACAAATGCCGCGTCGTCAGGAACTCACCGTCTTCGGCGAGGGCGATCATGCGCCGCACTTCGTTCTCCAACTCGCGTACATTGCCGGGGAACCCATAAGCGGTCAGGCGCGCCATCGCTTCGGGCGTCACGCCGGCGACGCGACGCGCAAGCGCACCGGCATACTTGTCCAGCATGTGCGTAACCAGCGCCGGAATGTCCTCGCGGCGTTCGCGCAGCGGCGGTATGCGCAGCTCGAAGCCGCGCAACCGGTAGTAAAGATCCTGGCGGAATTTGCCTTCGGCCACCAAGGTACGCAGTGGCCGGTTGCTGGCGGCGATGACGCGTACGTTGGTGCGCCGCGACTGATCCGAGCCGAGCGCGCGAATTTCCCCTTCCTGCAGGAAGCGCAGCAGGCTGACCTGCATCGCGTGCGAAATCTCGGATATCTCGTCGAGAAAAACGGTGCCGCCGTCGGCCGCGAGAAGCAGGCCGAGCCGATCGGTCGTCGCGCCGGTGAATGCGCCACGACGATGACCGAACAGTTCCGACTGCAACAGATCGTCGCCGATCGATGCGCAATTCTCCGCCATGAACAACAGCTTGTGCCGTTGACTGAACAGATGAATCGCGCGCGCCATCAATTCCTTGCCGGTACCGGTTTCACCTTCGATCAGCACCGGCAAATCGGTCGACGCGGCCTTGCGCGCCAGATTGCAGACTTCGGCCATCGCCGTGCTGGAGAACACCAGGCGATCGAACGCATACACTTCCTGCAACGCACTGCGCATCGACTCGTTTTGCCGGTTCACCACGCTGTCGGCGAATTTCAGTTCGCGCGAAAGATAGCGGTGGATGCGCGCCAGTTCGCGCGATTCCAGCGCGCGGCGCACCATCAGATGCACCTGCTCGGCCTGCCACGGCGCGATCATCACCTGATACACCGCGGCATCGTTGATTGCATGCTGCACAACCTGGGTGTCGGTGCTCTCCAGAACAAGCAGACGCACCGCATCGGGGTGGCGGATGCGCAATTCGCGCAGCAGATCCACGCCGCGACCGTCGACCAGCACCTGTTCTGCGATGACGACGTCGCCGGCCGCGCCGCCGGCTTCCATCGAGGCCAGCGCTTCGCGCGCGCGGTCGTGGACGCTGACGTGATATTCGCCGGCGAGGCGGCGGCGCAAACGCGCGTCGCGGGCAAGGCGCTCGCCAACGAGCACGACCTGCCATTCCCGCGTCGTCGCCGCAGTGTCCGCCTGCACGGCGTGCAGCAGAGGAACGGTCGGTGTGCTGCGCGCGGACATGACGTGATTATCCACCCAGCGCAAACAGCAAGCGTCCGCCCAGGCAAATGGAGAACACGGCTACGCCAATATTGAGAACCCGGTATGCGCGTGTCAGATGGCGTGCGGTCATTCCCAGCGGCACGGCCAGAACACCTGACAATAGCGCCATGCCGAGAATCGAGCCGATGCCGAACACGGCGATGTAGATCAGCATCCACGCCGGCGACGGCATCGATTGGCTGGCAAGCAGGGCCAACGCCGCCGAGCCGGCCAGCCCATGCACCATGCCGACGGCGACGCTGCGCAGCGGCAGGCGATGCGTATGCCGGTGCGGACTCAGGGCGTGCGGCACCTGCTCGCTGGCATGGCTGTGAGCATGCACGTGAATTTCGCCGGGGCCATGCGCATGCACATGGAAATGTATCCGTTCGCGCCACAGCCGGCGCACGACCCCGAGTCCGAGCAGGATCAGCATGGCGCCGACCACTTGTTCGAGATGGCCGGCCAGCGCCGGCGAGATCACCCAACCGAGAAATCCCACCGCGCCGGCCACCAGCAGCAGCATCAGCGTATGCCCGATGCCCCAGGCAATGCCGTGGAAAATCCCGTGGCGCAATGAACGCCCGCTGCTCGCCAGCGCGGCGACAGCAGCCAGATGATCGGCCTCCGTCGCATGCTGCATTCCAAGCAGCAGGCCGAAGCCCAGCACCACGCCGAGATTCATGACGCCACCCGCAGAGCGATCTGCGCGCGCATCGATCGCAGCCAGTCGTACCACGCGTCGAGTCCTGCGCCGGATTCGGACGACACGCGCAGGCATTGAATGTCCGGATTCACCGAGCGCGCGTTGGCTTCGGCGCGATCGGCATCGAAGCGCACGTGCGGCAGCAGATCGAGCTTGGTCAGCAGCAGCAGCTGTGCCGAGCGGAACATGTGCGGATACTTGAGCGGCTTGTCGTCGCCTTCGGTGACCGACAGCACGACGATCCGCGCGCGTTCGCCGAGATCGAACAAGGCCGGGCAAACCAGATTGCCCACGTTCTCGATGAACAGCACGCTGCCGGTCGCCGGCGCGAGACTCTGTACGGCGCGATCGAGCATGTCGGCTTCGAGATGACAGCCAGCGCCGGTGTTGATTTGCACGGCACGCGCGCCGGTCGCGCGAATGCGCTCCGCGTCGGCGCTGGTTTCCTGATCGCCCTCGACGACTGCCATCGGCACCTGCGCGCCCAAGTCGATCAGCGTGCGCACCAGCAGTGTGGTCTTGCCGGCGCCAGGACTCGACATGACATTCAGCGCGAGCACGCCGCGCCCGGCAAACCAGCCGCGGTTGCGATCGGCGATGCGCTGATTCTTGTCGAGCACCGCGACTTCGAGTTGCACGAGTTCGGCAGGCTGTTCACGTCGCATCGCATGAGTAGATGCACTCATCGGCGCGAGAACATTGGCGTGCTGGTGAGCATGCGCGTGGTGGTGGTGATCGTCGTGAGCATGGTCGTCGCTCGCGGCGTGGAAATGCTCATGCACTTCGCCGTGGTCGTGCCCGTGCTCGTGTTGATGTGCATGCGCGTTCGGGTTTTCTTCCGAGTGATCGTGACGATGCACAACGCGCGTCCCGTCGGGCAGGATATGTTCATGCTCACCGTGCGCATGTCCCTCGATCCGCACCTCGCCCGGTTTTACGCAGCCGCAGGTCACGCACATGGTTCCACCTCCATAGCCTTGATGTTCAGTTCGTCGCCGCTGCGCCGGCGCAGCTTCGCCGAGCCGCATTGCTTGCAATCGACCGCTTGTTCGACCGAGGCTGCGTAGGCGCCGCAGTCTTCGCATTGGACGCCGGGTTCGATGCGCAGGATGTCGAGCGCGGCGCCTTCGAGCACTGTGCCGTGGGCGACGACATCGAAGCAGAAGCGCACGGCGTCTGGCATGATCGCGCTCCGCGCGCCGATCTCGAGCCATACGCGGAGCACGCGCTTGCCGGCCGCCTTTTCGCTGACGATGGCGACGAGATTGCGCGTGATGCCGAGTTCATGCATGGCTTCATCGTTCCCTTCAGCAAATACGCGGCAACTGTTCGCCGTCGATCAGATCGACCACGCGCTCGCCGCCGAAGCGTGAACGCAGCACCACCAGCCCCGCGCGCTCGGCGCGCACTTCGCCGACCACCACGGCTTCGCGTCCGAGCGGATGCGCGCGCATCGCCGCCAGCAGCGCGTCGCAATGCTCTACCGCGACCAGGGCCGCGAGCTTGCCTTCGTTAGCCAGATACAACGGATCCAGGCCGAGAATCTCGCAGGCGCCGCGCACCGCATCGGCAACCGGCAGCGCGGCCTCTTCCAGGTGCAGACTGAAACCGCCCTCATCGGCGAATTCGTTGGCGACCGTCGCCAGTCCGCCGCGCGTGCAGTCGCGCAACCAGCGCAACCCGGGAGCGGCGGCGAACATCGCCTCGACCAGACCATTGAGCGGCGCGCAATCGCTGTGCACCGGAATGTGCAACGCAAGATCGTTGCGCGCGGCCATCACCGCGATACCGTGATCGCCGAGCGTGCCGTTGACGACCAGCTTGTCGCCGGGGCGCACGCCGGCTGCGCCCGTGCGCCGCCCGAGCGGAATCGTGCCGATGCCGGCGGTGTTGATGAAGATACCGTCGGCCGCGCCGCGCCCGACGACCTTGGTATCGCCGGTTACGATTTCGACGCCGGCTTCGCGCGCTGCTGCGGCCATGTTCGCGAGCACGCGGCACAGCACTTCTATCGGCAGGCCTTCCTCGAGGATCAGGCCGCAACTCAACCAGCGCGGCCACGCGCCGCCGACCGCAAGATCGTTGACCGTGCCGCACACCGCGAGCTTGCCGATATCGCCGCCGGGGAAAAAAATCGGCGAGACCACGTAACTGTCGGTGGTGAATGCCAGCGACGCGCCGACCGGCAGCTGCGCTGCCGCGATCTGCGCCTGATCTTCCAACGGTGCCAGCAATGGGTTGTCGAATGTCGGCGCGATCAGCTCGGTGATCAACTCGCGCATCGCGCGCCCGCCGGCGCCGTGTGCGAGCGTGACCAGCTTTCCCTGCCAGCGCGCCGGGAC